>CACJUO010000004.1 GCA_902596675.1 uncultured Pelagibacteraceae bacterium
TTTTTAAAACCAATTATTGTATCTAAGTGATCTGTATTATTAATAGGTCCATTATGTTTTAAAAGACCATCTAAAGTTTCTATAGTTAAATTTAGACCATTGAATTTTAAGTATTTATTTTCAATAAACATTACTATTCTTAAAGTTTGAAGGTTATGATCAAAACCACCATGATTAATCATTGACTCGTTTAAAGCGTCTTCACCTGCGTGTCCAAAAGGTGTGTGTCCCATATCATGAGCTAAACTAAGTGTTTCAACTAAATCATCATTTAAATTGAGATATCTTGATATTGATCGAGCAATTTGAGCAACCTCCATTGAGTGAGTTATTCTTGTTCTATAGTGATCTCCATCTGTGTTCACAAATACCTGAGTCTTATGTTTTAACCGTCTAAATGAAGCTGAGTGAATAATTCTATCTCTATCTCTTTGAAATGGAGTTCTAAACCTATTATTTGGCTCTTTTATCAAGCGTCCACGTGATCTAAAAGAACCTAATTTTGAGTAATTATTCATTCTTTAAAATTGGCAAATATTAATTATATTAGTAATAACAGTGATAAATAATGATTAAAGAAATTAAATTTACAGATAATGCGTTAAAACAAATAAATAACTTGCTCGCATCTAAAGAGGAAGGTTCTTTTTTTAGAATCGCTATAAAAGGTGGTGGTTGCTCTGGATTTCAGTATGATTTTTCATTTGATAAAAGTCCTCAAGATGATGACTTAAGACACGAAAAGATTTTAATCGATAAAACTTCAGCGGATCTATTGAAAGGATCAGAAATAGATTTTGTAAAAGAATTAATTGGAGACCAATTTAAAATTAGCAACCCACAAAGCAAGTCCTCTTGTGGTTGCGGTGTTTCATTCTCTCTTTAATGATTATTAGCTCTTGGAATGTAAATTCTATTAGGGCAAGAATATTAAACGTTCAAGAATACTTAAAAAAATTTGATCCTGACGTAGTATTAGTCCAGGAAATTAAAACTCAAGATGAAACTTATCCTTATGATGATGTTAAAAAAATCAAATATGAAAGTTATGTATTTGGGCAAAAAAGTTATAACGGTGTTGCAATACTTTCAAAAAAAAAATTAGATAATATTCAAAAAGATATCTTTAAAGATAAAAATAAACAATCAAGAATAATTACAGCCGATATAAGATATAAATCAAAAGTAATTAAACTAATAAATATTTATACTCCAAATGGAAATCCAGTAGATACTGAGAAATATGATTATAAATTATATTGGTTAGATAGTTTAATAAAAAAATTGAAATCTCTTTTAAAAACAAATGAAAATATAATCATTGCAGGCGATTTTAATATTATTCCTTCTGCCGAAGATGTTCATGATCCTAAAGGGTATGAAAACGATGCATTGTATAGAATAGAAATTAGAAAGAAGTTAAGAGAAATGTATAATTTAGGATTTCATGATGCATTTCGATATATCTATCCTGATAAAGAAGAGTATACTTTTTGGGATTACACAAGTGGAGCTTGGCAAAAAAACAATGGTATGAGGATTGATCACTTCTTAGTAACCAATTCATTATTAAAAAATATTAAGGACGTTAAAATTAATAAATATCCAAGAGGAAGAGAGAAACCTTCAGATCACACACCTATTGAATTAGAATTAACTTAAAGATTTAATTTTATTAACCAAGTCTTCATTTATATGTCTTGGTCCTTTATCTAATCTATTTTTATGTCTTCTTTCACCAGGAAGTCTAACATCCCCCATTGATTTCATTTTTTCAAAAAACTTTGAGGAGTGTGTGTCCCAATCAGAATTTGATAATTTTTCTGGAGATATTGCTAAAATGAACTCTCCACCACTTGGTGGACCGCCATCATTATTATCCTTCTCAGCCGTCTCATAACTAAAATTATCTCCAACAAGGGCTCCAGCAAGCAATTCGACCATCATCGCAATCCCTGAGCCTTTATAGCCGCCGAAAGGCAATAAAACACCCCCATCAGCTATTTCAGCTGGATCTGTTGTGTCCTTTCCATCTTTTGTTAATCCTGTGCCTAATGGAACTTTGTGACCTTCCCTTTTTGCAACTTGAACCTCACCCATTGCCATAGATGCGGTTGCCATATCATAAACTACTGGAGGTTTATTTTTTCTAGGCCAAGCAAATGAAATTGGATTTGTTCCAAATAAAGGTTTGATAGATCCCGCAGGTGCAACAGCTGGTTTATAAGATGTGCATGCAAAAGCAACTAAGCCTTCTTCTGCAATTGCTTCTGTTTCAGGCCACATTGCTGCCATGTGATGTGAATTTGTTATAGATAAAACTGCTACTCCATTTTCTTTTGCAGCTTTAATTAACTCTGGCAAACTTTTATTTAAAACCATTGGTGCCAAACAATTTTTTCCATCTACTTTAACAACGCTTGGTGTAATTTTAGAAACTTTAGGTCTATTCTTGCCATTTATTTTTCCACTTTTTAATCCAGCAACATAAGCAGGCAATCTAAATAAGCCATGGGATAGCGAACCATCTCTCTCAGCTTTCATTATCAAATCAGATAAAATATTTGATGTTTCCTCATCACATCCATTAGCTAATAAAGTTTTATTTGCTAGATTATAAATATCTTCAAGACTTAAAGAAATAGTTTTCATAATATTATTAGATCTTATTTGCAGATAAAGTTCAATTTAAATTATTTTAGTGACTATGATTATGCGTATCAGATAAATTAATAATATCTGACTCTAAAATATCATTAATTGGTTTTCCAATACGCCAATTATTTAATTTTCCATCTATTGTTCTTTCAGTAATAATTGTTTCAATAGGTGGGCAATTCGGTTCATGACAACTTAATTCTGCGATACTTAATAATGATGTATCTGGTATTTGTTTTTTTTCCGAAAAAATTTTTTTTAAACTTCTTATCATTTCAACATTCGGCTTTTTTTTATTAAACATAATTTATTTATTTTCCTCATCCCATATAGATGTCCATAAAATATTTCCAGCCATATCTCCAATTAATATACTTGAACCATCTTCAGTAACTGAAATTGTAGTAACTTCTGACTCTGTGAAACTACGAATTATTATTGTATTACTTGATTTTTCAATTTCTGATAAGAACACTGAACCATCACTTAATCCTGTAAAAATTGCATTTTCATTTGGGAATGGTTCAACAAATGTTACTAATTTATTTCCAACAAAAGGAAGACAAATTGGTTGACGACCTTCTGGCCCAATTCCATCAAACGGCCAACAAACCGCATCGTTCGAACCAGATGTTACTAAAAATTTTGTATCATGAACAAAGGCAAAACTCTTAACTTTTGCACCATAGCCAGACATTGTAGAATCAGTTTTATCTTTTAAGCGCCAAAAATGAAGTTGATTCTCTTGCATTGAAGTTACTAAATATCTGTCATCTGGACTAAAAATGACCTTATTATGAGAGCCTTTCCATAATAAATTAGATGATTTCCACTTGTTGCTATAATCTTTTTTCCAAAGAGTGACACCACCGTATCGAGAAACTGCTAATCTTCTTCCTTTTGAGTCAAATGCTACACCACCAATAGTGCTCTCATGTTCTAATATTCTTGGTTCTTTTCTGCCTGCCATCCATAGGTAAACGTTATTTCCAGACGTGCAAACCAAACTTCCATTATTTGCTGTAACATGATCAACCCAACGAGAACCAAAATTTGCAATTTCGCTTATTTCTCCATTTAGAGAAATTCTTAAAAACCTTCCGTCATCTCCACCCGTTATAATATCATCACCATCTTTTGAAATACAGAGAACAATACCATTATGTGCTTTTATGGGTTCTGAGCTTTGTCCTGCTTTAAATATTCTTATAGTGCCATCCCCAAATCCAACAGCAATAGAATTACCTATCACTACTGAATTAATAACTGGAATTCCGAGTCTTAATTCTTTTCCTCTATTTTCAAATTTTGTTTTATTTAACTCTGGGAACTTGTTCAGATCAGCTTTCATGCCGATTTACAATTTTCAAATCCCTCTTTCAAATTCATACTCTCAAGATTTCGACCAATAAAAACTAGTCTGGAGCTTCGTACTTTTCCTTCTGGCCATTTACCCATAGGCGAGGCATCCATAAGCATGTGTACTCCTTGAAATACATATCGATCACTTTCTCCTGTAAAATCGAGAATTCCCTTTGTTCTCAGTATATCTTGACCCTTTGTCTGTAAAAGCTTGCTGAACCAATCTTGAAACTTTTCCATATCTAAAGGGGTGTCAGAGACAAACGATAAGCTAGTTACATCATCATCATGCTCATGATCATGGTCTGACTCTAGAAAATCAGGTTCAACTTCTAAAACTCGTTTTAAACTAAATGCATCAAGATTAAGAATTTCATTTAATGATACTCCACATTTAGTAGTATTAATGATTTTTGCAAAAGGATTAATTTTTCTTATTCTTTCTTTGACTGCTTCTAAACCACTTTCGTCAACAAGATCTATTTTATTTAACAACACAACATCAGCAAAAGCGATTTGTTCCTCAGCTTCATGGTGATCAGTTAGTTGAGAACTTAAATGAACAGCATCTGCAACGGTAACAATCGCATCTAACTTTGTTCGATCAGCAACATCTTGGTCAACAAAAAAAGTTTGTGCAACTGGGGCTGGGTCAGCTAATCCAGTAGTTTCTACAATAATTGCATCTAATTTATCTGCTCTTTTCATAAGGCCACTTAAAATTCTGATTAGATCACCTCTGACAGTGCAGCATATGCACCCATTATTCATCTCAAACACTTCTTCATCAGCATCTACAACTAAATCATTATCTATACCTTGTTCGCCAAATTCATTAACGATTACGGCATACTTTTTACCGTGCTGTTCGGTTAGGATTCTATTCAATAAAGTGGTTTTGCCTGCACCAAGAAAACCTGTCAAAACAGTAACTGGAACTTGTTTGTTACTGTCCATTAAATAGTTAACAACCTTTAAATGATGCTGACATGTTTCTTATTAGATCAAAATATAAATTTTTACCTGGTTTTAAAGTTGCTCCTAGAGGATCTACAACACCAGTTTTTATATTCATATCTTTTGCAACTGCTTTAATGATGTCAGGATTAAACTGAGGCTCTGAAAATACGCAAGCAACATTATCATGCTCAATGATTTCTCTAATTTCTGCTAATTGCTCTGCGCCAGGCATTACATCAGTATTGACTGTGAAAGCGCCTAATATATTTACATTAAATCGTTCTTCAAAATATTGATATGCATCATGAAAAACTATTGAGGCTACGCTTTGGTTTAATTCAGACTTAACGTCAGCTGTAAGTTTATCTATATCTTTTAGAGCTTTATTTAAATTATTTTTGTATTTAGATGCATTTTTTGAATCATTTTCTATTAAATGTTCAGTCATCTCTTTTAATATAGCGCTTGCATTAATTGGATCTAACCAAATGTGTGGATCAAATTCACCATGGTGGTGTCCTTCGTGTCCATCATGATCATCGTGGTCGTCATGACCATCCTCTTTTTTAGCATGGTCGTCATGATCGTGATCATCTTTTTTCTTATGTCCGTGGTCGTCATGATCATCTTCCTTATGACCATCCTCTTTTTTAGCATGGTCGTCATGATCGTGATCATCGTGATCATCTTTTTTCTTATGTCCATGATCGTCGTGGTCATCATGATCATCTTTTTTCTTATGTCCATGATCGTCGTGGTCATCATGATCATCTTTTTTCTTATGTCCATGATCGTCGTGGTCATCATGATCATCATGGTCACCAAAAATATTTCTCTCTCTAAATTTTAATTTAACAATACCTTTTGCATCCATTAGTTCAATCTTGTCTGCCTTCTTAGCTATTGAGTTTAATGGTTTTTCTAAAAAATTTTCTAAATCCTCACCTACCCAAAATACAATATCTGCGTTTTGTAGCATTTTTGCGTGCGAAGGTTTCATGGCAAATCCATGTGGAGAAGCATAGCCATCAACTATTAAATCAGGTTTAGCCACACCATCCATTAAATAGCTAACTAGAGAGTGTATTGGTTTGATTGATGCTACAACTTTAATGTCAGCATTTGCTGATGTAAATAAAGTAAAAAATGATAATATTGTAAAGATTATTGAGGATTTTTTTAAGTTTTTCATAATATTTGGTTTTTGTTAAATGTTATAATATAACGCTGTGTAATAATATAACATTTATAAGTCAAGGAAATAAATGAGCATAGAAAATAATGTTTTGGTAAAGTTAAATAATGTTGGTTTAAAACAAAACCAAAAGTGGCTTGTTCAAGGTGTTTCTCTTCAGGTTGAAAAAGGTAAAATTGTTACTTTAATTGGTCCTAATGGATCTGGCAAAAGCACGACTGCAAAAATTGCACTAGGGTTTTACAAAAATATAGAGGGAAACGTAGAAAAATACACTAGTAATATTGGATACGTTCCCCAAAAAATTTCAATAGATTGGACATTGCCGCTAAGAGTTAATGATCTGATGCTTTTAACAGAAAATTTAAGTGACGAAGTCATAAATGAATCATTAACATTAACGGGTGTTAAGCACCTTAAGGATAAAAGTTTAGCTAACTTGTCTGGTGGAGAATTTCAGAGAGTGTTACTTGCCAGAGCAATATCAAAAAAACCAGATTTATTAGTTCTTGATGAGCCAGTACAAGGTGTTGATTTCACAGGAGAAATTGAATTATATGAACTAATCAAAGAGCTATCATTAAAACTAAATTGTGGGATTCTACTAATATCTCACGATCTTCATACAGTAATGAGTGCAACTGACCATGTTGTTTGCTTAAACGGTCATGTATGCTGCTGCGGGAGTCCGAGTGAAGTTGCAAAAAATAGTGAATACAAAGCTTTGTTTGGTGAACAAGCTTCACAAACTTTAGCAATTTACGAACATAAACATGATCATGTTCACACTACAGACGGAGAAATAAAAAAAAAATAGTATGTTAGATGATTTTTTTATAAGAGCACTAGTTGCAGGGATAGGTATTGCTTTTGTTGCAGGCCCTCTTGGTTGCTTTGTTGTATGGAGGAGATTATCTTATTTTGGTGATACACTTGCCCACTCTGCATTGCTCGGTGTAACAATTGCATATTCATTAGAATTTAATATCGCTGTTTCAATATTTTTAATTTCATCGGTAATTGCATTAATTTTAATACAACTACAAAGAAAAACTAATCTACCAAGTGATGCATTGTTAGGTCTTCTAGCTCACTCATCATTGGCAGTTGGATTAGTGGTTATTGGATTTTTAACCTTTATTAGATTTGATATAATGGGATTACTGTTTGGAGATATTTTAGCAGTTAACAAAAAAGACTTGTTTATTATATGGTTTGGTGGCGCTTTAATATTAATAACTTTAAAAATAATCTGGAAACCATTATTTGCATCTACAGTTAATTATGAATTAGCTGAAGCAGAAGGTTTAAATCCTGATAGAGCAAAAGCGGTGTTTACAGTCTTATTGGCTGCAATAATTGCCATTTCAATAAAATTAGTTGGAGTTTTATTAATAACTGGAATGTTAATTATACCAACTGCTATGGCTAGAAATCTTTCAGATAATCCACAAAAAATGGTTATTTTTTCAATAATTGGAGGATTGTTATCAGTGTTTATAGGATTGTTCTCTTCGTTAGAATTCAATACACCGTCTGGTCCATCCATAATTGCTGCAGCTCTTGTGTTGTTTATTTTTTCATTACTTAAAGTTAAACAAACGATACAATTGAAAAATTAATGGAATATTATAAAAAATAATTAAATGCAAAAACAAGAAACATTAACTAAAAACCAAAAAATAATTTTAGATTTAATTGAAAAATCTGATCAACCATTAAAAGCATACTCAATTTTATTTGATGTTAAAAAAAAAGGTATTAATGCTCCTTTGCAAGTTTATAGAGCGTTAAAAAAACTAGTCAAAATCGGAAAAATTCATAAAATAGAAAGTAGAAACGCTTTCATCGCTTGTAAAAATTCAAAATGTCAAATTGCTAAAGCTACTGTTTTTTCGATTTGTGAAAGTTGTGAAGATGTTACTGAAATTCATGATCATAAATTATCAGAACACCTAAGAGATTTTAAAGATAATAAAGGAATGAAATATAATAAATACAATTTAGAGTTTTTTGGACTTTGCAAGAAGTGTGTTTAAAAAATGAAAATTGAATATTATTTTAGTGTCCTATCTCCATTTAGTTATCTAGGAGCTGATAGATTTACAAAAATAGTAAGCAAATATAATTTAGAGGTTACAGAAAAACCACTTGATTTAGTTGGCGAAATATTTCCAAATACTGGAGGATTGCCAGTTCCTAAAAGACATCCTGCTAGACAAAAATATAGACTTGTAGAACTGGAGAGAATTTCAAATAAACTGGGTTTGCCGATTATTAAAAAGCCAAAATTATTTCCACCTAAAGACCCACACTTACCAGCAAAATTTGTAATAGCTTCAAATAAATTGGGTAATAAACTTCATTTTGGAAATGAATGTTTAAAATATTTATGGTCTATGGATAAAGATCTTTCTGATCACAATACACTTCAGGAAATTTGTGAAAAATTAAATTTAAACTTTGAAGAAATGAAGAAATTAGCTTTATCTGAAGATGTGAACTTGGAGTATCAAAAAAATTCAAAAGATGCGGTTGATAATGATATATTTGGCGCTCCTTCGTATGTCTTGAATAATGAGATTTTTTGGGGTCAAGATAGATTAGATTATCTTGAAGATGCATTAAATAAATAAGTAAATATTACCTAATTTCATAAATCCTTAACAAAACTGGCATAAACAAAAATCAAGGAGTGATTATGTTTATAAAAAAATATCTAAAATGGATAAGTACATTTTTAGTCTTAACTGGAATTTTACTTACTAATCTTAATATCTACCCTATAAATATTTATTTTCATGGACTGGGTGTTATGGGGTGGACTGTAGCTGGATTTATTTCAAAAGATAAGGCTATTTTAACAAATTTTGGATTACAAATACCTCTTTTTGTAATTGGAATTTATAAAGTGATTTTCTAATGAAAAGAGTTTTATTTGTCTGCACAGGAAATTCAGCTAGAAGCATTATAGCTGAGAGCATAATTAATAACTTATATTATGATAAATTTATTGGTTATAGCGCAGGTAGCAATCCTTCAGGACAAATTAATCCAATTATAGAAAAATTTTTAAAAGAAAAGAAATTTGATTTGTCAAATTACAGTTCAAAAAATTTTGATACTTTTATTAACTCAGATATTAAATTAGATTATGTAATTACGGTGTGTAACAATGCTAACAATGAAGTGTGTCCTATTTGGCCTGATAAAAATCAAATTATTCATTGGGATATTGAAGATCCAGTAAAAAAATTTAATTTAGATACTGATACAACAAATCAAAAAAAAGTATTTAATGATACATATCAAACAATATTTAAGAAAATAGAAAATTGGATTAACAATGAAATATAGTAAGTTTTTTCTTGGAGAGTTTATTGGTAGTTGTTTCCTTGTAATGATTATTGTTGGCTCAGGAATAATGGCTGAAAATCTTACAGATGATACGGGTATTATGCTTTTAGCCAATACGATAGCAACTGGCGCAGGACTTTTTGTGCTAATAACTGTTTTTAGTGATGTTTCAGGAGCACATTTTAATCCATTTGTAAGTCTAGCAATGTTTCTTACAAAAAAATTAAAAGGAAATTTATTACCTACATATATATCTGCACAAATTTTAGGTTGTTTGTTAGGTGTAGCACTCGCCAATTTCTTTTTTGAACATCAAATTTTTGAATTATCAACAAAATCAAGGGACGGAGTACATATATTTACATCTGAAATTGTAGCAACATTTGGATTAATTCTCATAATTTTTGGATCTTTAAAGAAAGGAAGTGTGGTAGTTGCCTCATGTGTAGCCTTTTATATCACTGCTGGTTATTGGTTTACATCGTCTACATCATTCGCAAATCCTGCTGTGGCAATAGCAAGAACATTTACAGAAAGTTTTACTGGAATTAATTATATGCATACTCCAGTTTATATATTAGCAGAAATTATCGGTGCACTTTTTGCTGTATTTGTGGCCAAAAAAATTTTTTTCACTAAGTAATTTTATTAAAATATAATATCTTATGAATTATTTGAAAAATATTAAGCTTACAAATAATATAACTTTAATTAATAAACCATACAAAAAAAAAGAATATTATCATTTCTTAAAAACCTCTGATTTATCTTTGGTAGTTGCGGAAATTAAGAAAAACGTTTTTGTTCTAGTTAGTCAAAAAAGAATTCCAGTTAATAAAATCAACTATGAATTTCCATCTGGTATGATTGATAAAGGAGAAAATTCTATAAGTGCTGCTTGTAGAGAATTTTATGAGGAAACAGGATATAAAATATTAGGAAGACCAAAAAAATTATTTACAATTAATTGTGAGCCAGGAAGGTTAACAACTAAAATTTATTGCTATTATTCAAATAGAATAATTAAAAAAAAAGGACCTGAGAAAGCTATTAAAATTCATTTTCTATCTAAAGAAGAAATAAACAAATTAATTTTAAATGAAAAATTTTGTAATGCCTCTCATGTGGCTTCATTTTTTAAAGTTATAAAGGTGCCTACAAAGTAAGCACCTTTTATAAGAGAAGAATAATGATTTCGTTTATGTAATTAATGATGAAATATTACTGATAAATTAATAAAATATTAATCTAATTTAAATTAATATTAAATTAATTTGAATAAATTACCCTAGGTTCTAGAAATAATTCCCTTGATAAGGCTTTAAATTTTTTAGTCACTTGTTTTGAAATAATTTCCTGGTGCTGGGATGGAATTTTTAAAAATACTGAATTACCTCTTTTATAAAGTTTAAACTCTTCTAAAAAAATTGTAGATATTGATGTAAGAGAATTAGCAAATCTTAAGGCTGCACCAACTTGTTTGCAAGAATATATCTCGTTGTTATTTAAAAACGTTAAGTATTCTATCTTTGGGTTGTATTTTATACTACAATATCTCCAGTAACAAGAAAGTGCCAATTGTATTCTTTCTTTATGTGAAAGTTTTAATAAAGGCGTATTTAATGTTTCTTGAAAAACCAACTCTGCTTTTTGGAATGCTCCCAAACCCCAATCCATATGACTTAGTACACAAGATAGATGAAGCAATTTTTGATTAAAATGCTCATTTCCCTCAAATATAGGTTTTATAAAATCAAAATATTTCTTATATGTAGATCCTAAATCGCCTCTTTTTTTTGAAATATGCTCTAATGATTTATTAAAAACAAAATTACTATCTGAGTTTTTAAATAAATCTTTGGCAAGAGATCCTTCTCTAATACCGCTAATTGAGCAAATAACATTTTTTGGATTTGCTATGTTCATAATTTCTTCTAGAATTATTGAGCTATAAGGAAGATAAGGTGTTCTAGACTTTGATATGTATTCAACTGATTTCAATTTAGATTTATTAAATGAAGAAATTTTTTCTAAAAATTTTGTGAGTTTTTCATTTTCAATTGAGTATTGATGAATAATATGGACTGGATATTCATTTTGAAATAAGTGTAATTTAAACAAAGCTCTCCACGTACCTCCCACCAAATATAAATTATTAAATTTTTTTTTAGATAACCATTTTTCATCTCTTAAGAGATTTTTGAGATATTTAGGTAAATTTCTTTTTTTAACAATAGGATTGTTAATTAACCTTAAAACACCAACCGGAAGTGATGTTTTATTTGTTACAACATTGTTTTCAACTCTAGCAAGCTCTAAACTTCCACCACCTAAATCAGCAACAAGTCCATCCACATTCTCAAATCCAATTTTAACTCCTTCAGCTGATGATTCGGCTTCTTCTTCACCAGTTAAAATATTTATATTTTTTTTAAATAAGTATTCTACTTCATCAATAAAGGGCTTTGCGTCTGTAGCTTCTCTTAATACAGCTGTTGCAATAATTTTAAGGTTATTAATTTTTGAAACATTAAGAATTTCTGAAAATCTTTTTAAGACTTTTAAAGCATATATCTTGCCTGATTTGTGAAGTTTTTTTGATTTATCTAAGTTTTTACCAAGTTCACAAACAGCTTTTTCGTTAAAAAAAGGTACTCTTGATGATGTAAAATCATCGTAAATTAACATTCTTATAGAATTTGAACCTATATCAATAATAGCTAATTTTGATTGTCTTAATTTTAAATTTTGCTTATTTTTAATTACTTTAAGTTCCACCTTTAACCAACCTTAAGTTTAATTTTTTAGGTTTAATTTTTAGTTTTGCTTTTCCTCTTCCTGATAAACTTGGGTTATTCATGAAATAATCATGTGCAGAAAAAGAATCTTTTCGACTATATTTAATTTTTTGATAATTTCCATCAGGATAAAGTTCCCAGCTCTGCTTCGTGTCGAGATAATTGGCCATCATTATTTGGTCTAAAACCTGTTCATGCACAGTTTGATTTTCAATTGGCACGAGAAGTTCGACTCTTCTATCTAGATTTCTTGGCATCAAATCTGCAGATGAAATATAAACTTTTGCATTTCTGTTGGGCATAAATTTTCCATTTGCAAAACAATAAATTCTTGAGTGTTCAAGAAATCTTCCAATCATACTTTTTACAATAATATTTTCCGATTTATTTTTAATACCAGGTCTTAAACAACATACACCTCTTACAAATAAAAAGACTTTTACACCAACACTAGAAGCCTCATAAAACTTATCAATTATTTGTGGATCAACTAATGAATTCATTTTAGCCCAAATCTCAGCGTGTTTCCCTTTTTTTGCATTACTTATTTCCTTATCTATATTCTGATTTAAAGTTTTTCTTAAATTTACTGGAGAAATGGAAATTTTATTTAAATTTCTTGGTTTTGAATAACCAGTCACATAATTGTAGAATTTTTCTACATCTGTAGCCATTTTTTTATCAGAGCTAAATAGAGATAAGTCTGTGTATATTTTTGCATTTACAGGATGATAATTGCCTGTACCCAAATGGAAATATGTTTGAATTTTACCACCCTCACGTCGATGTATTAGTGATGATTTGGCATGTGTTTTGTATTTTGCAAAACCATAAACAATTTGAACTCCAGCTTTTTCAAGACTTCTTGCCAGTTGTATATTTGCTTCTTCATCAAATCTAGCTTTGATTTCAATTAAAGCTGTAACTGTTTTACCATTTTCGGCAGCGCTAATTAATGCTTTAACAATTGGTGAATCTAAAGTAGTCCTATACAAAGTTTGTTTAATAGCAATTACTTTTTTATCTATAGCCGCTTGATTTAAAAATTCAATTACAGCATCAAAAGTCTCAAATGGATGATGAACTATTAGGTCTTTTTTCTTAATTGTCTCAAAAAAATTATTATTGTATTCTTTTAATCTTTCTACGTCTCTTGGTGTAAAGTTTTTAAATTTTAATTTAGAATTTTTAATTTTACAAATTTGGTCTATATCCTGGATTCCAACTAAACCTGCTACTTCATAAATATAATTTGGATTAATTTCTAATTTATTTGTTATAAATTTTACAAGTTCTTTGTCGCTTTTTTCTAAAATTTCTAATCTAACAATATCACCAGTTCTTCTTCGCTTTAATGCTAGTTCAAATGATCTGACTAAATCCTCAGCCTCTTCTTGAATTTCTACATCACTATCTCTAATTACTCTAAATATCATTTTCTTTTCTAATAAATGATCTGGAAAAATCTCAGAGGCAAAGTAACCAATAACATCATCTAGAACTAAAAATTTCTTAAATGATTTTCCTCCGTCTATTTCAATAAATCTTGATAAAGCTTTAGGAATTACAATAATTGAATTAAGAATTCTCTTTTTTTTCTTTTTCTTCAGCTTCATAACTAAAGCTCTCCCTTGATTAATAATAAATGGAAAAGGATGAGCAGGATCAATCGCTGATGGTGTAAGTAGAGGATAGATTTCTTCCTTAAATATTTCTAATAATTTCTTTTTTTCCTTTGTATTAAGGTTTTCTGGCTTAGTTAATAAAATATTATTACTCTTCAGCTGATTTGATAGATTATTAAATATGGTATTTTGTTTATTTAATAGATTTTTTGTATCATTGATAACCATCTCCATCTGTTCTTCAGGTGTTAGTCCATCTGAACTTAGTGAGTCGACTTCTTGTTTAATCTGACTGTATAGTCCAGCAACTCGAACCATAAAAAATTCGTCTAAATTTGAGCCTGCAATAGATAAAAATTTTACTCTCTCATAAAGAGGATTTTCAATATTTTGCGCCTCAAAAAGAACCCTATCGTTAAATTTTAACCATGATAATTCTCTATTTATATAATTAGATTTAAGCTCTTCTTTGTCTTGTTTTTTTAATGCAGTCATATATTTAGAATTAATGCGCGAATTATATGTCATGAGACATGCAAAATCTAGTTGGGAAGACCCAAATTTAAGTGATTTTGAAAGACCACTAAATAAAAGAGGCATCAAAAGTGCAAAAATTATAAGTGAATTTTTTGTTAAAAAAAAATATTCCTTTGATTATGTGCTTTTATCTTCATCAAAAAGAACAAAAAAAACTCTAAATTTAATACTGAAAAAAATAAATAAACCAAAAAAAATTAAAAGTTCCTCAAAGCTTTATTTAGTGAATGAAAATGAAATTATAGGGTATATAAAAAATATCCATAAAAGGTTTAAGAAAGTATTGCTAATAAATCATGAACCTGCTCTTAAAAATTTAGTTATAAAATTAACTAAAAATAAAGATAATAGTAATTTTAAACTATTAAATTATAAATTCCCAACTTGTGCATTTGCTAAAATAGTTTTCGATACAAATGATTGGATAAATATTGAAGAGAAAGGAATTATTTCTGAATTTGTAAGGCCTAAAGATTTAGTTATCTAACGAATAGCCTGCAGATCTCACTGTGCGAATTAAACTTTCTAATCCACTTACATTTAAAACTTTTCTCAATCTTCTTATGTGAACATCAACCGTTCTACTTTCTACATAAATATTTTCACCCCAAACATTATTTAATAATTGTTCTCTTGAATAAACTCTTTTTGGATTTTTGATAAAAAAATCTAATAATTTAAATTCTGTGGGTCCCAAAATTATTTCCTTATCATTTCTATAAACTCTTTTTGCCAATCTATCAATTTTAAGGTCTTTAAATTCCACAACATCAGTTGATGACAAAGGTTTAGCCCTTCTTAACAAAGATTTAATTCTTGCATTTAATTCTTTTTGGCTAAATGGTTTAGTGACGTAATCATCAGCTCCAGTTTCAAATGCTTTTAATTTATCTTCCTCCTCTCCTTTTGCAGTAAGCATAATAATTGGAATGTCATTATATTTTTTATCCCTTTTTAACTGTTTACATATTTCGACACCTGATAAATCTGGCAACATCCAATCTAATAAGATTAAGTCTGGCATTTTTTGTTTTATTGATTTTAAAGAGTCCTCTCCATTTTCACTTGAAGAAACCTTATGACCTTCTTTTTCTAAATTATATTTTAATAAGGTTGAAATTGGCGCCTCATCTTCTGCAATAAATATGTGTGCACTCATTACTTTGTTAATACTGAGTCGCTACCCTTAGGTCTTTCTCCCTCCAAATAATCACCTGAAACTAAATAATATACTTGCTCAGCAATGTTGGTTGTATGATCTCCTATCCTTTCAATATTTTTAGTTACAAATAAAAGATGTGAGCCATATTCAATATTTTCCATATTTGATTTAAGTAATGAGATGACTTCTTCCATACATTGATTTGTTAAATCATCAACTTGTTCATCACTCTCCCATACTGTTCGAGCTACATCGCTTGATCTACTTAGATATGAGTCTAAAACAATTTTTAATTGTTTTTGAACCAAAATGCAGATTCTATTCATTGCTTCAATTAAATTATTTGGCAAATGCGTATTTATAAGTTTTGTTCTTTTTGCAATATTTTTGGCAAGATCACCTATTCTTTCTAAGTCTGAAGACATCTTTAGAGCTGCAACTGTTTCTCTAAGATCCACAGCCATTGGTTGTCTTAAAGCAATTAAATTTACTACCTCATTCTCTATCTGAGACTCAAAATTATCTATAACTACATCTGAATTTATAACATCATCAGCAAGGTTATGATCATTTGTTGATATTGCTTTCATTGCTTTACCTAAAGCGGTTTCGCAATTTGCCCCCATTTCAACTAAATCATTGTTTAATTTTTTTAATTGGTCTTCGTAAGATTTTACTGTGTGTGGTTTTTCATTCATTATCCAAACCTTCCTGTTATGTAATCCTGCGTTTGTTGTTGAGTCGGATTCTTGAATATCTTATCAGTAGAACCTACTTCAATCAATTTGCCAAGGTGAAAAAAACCAGTATTTTGAGAGACTCTTGCAGCTTGGGACATTGAGTGAGTAACAATTATTATAGTATGTTCCTTTCTTAATTCATCAATTAGCTCCTCTATTTGTGCTGTCGCAATTGGATCAAGAGCTGAACATGGCTCATCCATGAGTATTACCTCTGGCTTAATTGATATTGTTCTTGCAATACAAAGTCTTTGTTGTTGTCCACCTGATAAACCAGTACCTGGTTCGTGAATTCTGTCTTTTACCTCTTCCCAAAGTGCTGCTTTTCTCAAACTCTCTTCAACAATATTATCCATTTCACTTTTAGATTGAGCTATCCCATGTATCTCAGGTCCATAAGAAATATTCTCATAAATGGTTTTTGGAAAAGGATTTGGTTTTTGAAAAATCATTCCAACTTTTTCTCTAAGCCTTACAACATCTGTATCTTTTTGATTTATGTCATAGTCATTAATTTTTACGACACCACTGACTTTACAAATATCGATCACATCATTCATTCTATTTAAACATCTTAAGAATGTTGATTTACCACAACCAGAAGGTCCAATAAGAGCAGTTACTTTATTTGCTTCGATATCCATATTGATATCAAATAAAGCTTGTTTCGCTCCATAATAGACATCAACATTTTTTGCTTCTATTTTATTCATATTTTAGTTCCATTTCTTTTCAAATTTATGTCTAATTAATTGTGCTCCTAAATTCATAAAAATTAGGAAAAATAATAATACCATTATGCAAGCAGACACTTTTTCTACAAATCCTCTTTCGGCACTCTCCGCCCATATATAGATTTGAACAGGCAAGCTAGCTGCTGGATCCATAGGGGTTCCTGGTATTGTGTTAACAAAAGCAACCATTCCAATTAATATTAAAGGCGCTGTTTCACCTAATGCTTGAGCTAAGCCAATTATAGTACCTGATAAAGTTCCAGGTAAAGCCAATGGCACGGTATGATGCATCGTCGTTTGCATTCTGCTAGCTCCCATTGCTAAAGCTGCTTCTCTTATACTGGGTGGAACAGCCTTCAATGATGCTCTGGCTGCTATTATAATTGTTGGAAGAGTCATTAACGAAAGGGTTATACCTCCAACTAAGGGTGTTGATCTAGGTAAACCAAACACGGCCAATAAAACACCTAATCCTAATAATCCAAAAACAATTGAAGGAACTGCTGCTAAATTATTGATATTTACTTCTATAAAATCTGTAAATCTATTTTTTGGTGCAAATTCTTCTAGATAAACTGCAGCTAGTAAGGCAACAGGAAAGGCAATTGACAGACAGACAAGTATGGAAAATAATGAACCCATAAATGAGCTTGCTATTCCCGCTAACTCAGCTTCTCTAGAATCAGCATTTGTAAAAAAACTGGCATTAAATTCACTTATAACTCTTCCATCTTCATTTAATTTATCAAAAATTTTTAATTGATAATCAGATGCTCTTCTTCTATTTTCAGGTATATCTCTTGGATAATTTCCTTTAAATACTTGATCTAAGTCGTCAGAGGCTGTTAATTTTACATCAACTGTTTTTCCAAAGCTATCAGGATTGTCTAGAAGATAATATTTTAATTCTCTCTCAAAAGTAAATGCAAACATTTTTTTTAATTCCATAATTTGATCCTCACTTGCATCTGGATCGAGAGTGATAAATGTTTCTATCCCAAACTCATAAAAGTCTGCATCATTAATATCTTCGGTTGTTGGTTTTTTATCTGGATCCAAATATAATAAATCTGCATTATAATTGACTGGTATTACCAACCATGTTTTTTGAAATGCTGTGTAACCAGTAGAAAATATCTTTGTTAGAAATACCACTAGAAATAATAAAGCCATAAATATTGCAGCTTTACCGTAAAATTGAAATCTTTTTTCAGCTTTGTATCTTTTAATTAAACGTTCTTCTTTATTCATATTTCTCTCTATATTTTTTCACAACAGATAAGGCAACAATATTTAAAACTAAAGTAACTATAAATAAACTTAATCCCAGTGCAAAAGCTGCTTGGGTTTTCGGATCCCCAAATTGTTGATCACCAATTAAGATAACAACAATTTGAGCAGTTATTGTTGAAGTGGACTCTAATGGATTAAGAGTTAGGTTTGCTGCCAACCCTGATGCCATTACAACAATCATTGTTTCACCAATAGCTCTAGAAACACCTAATAAAATAGATCCAACAATTCCAGGTAAAGCAGCTGGAAAAATTACTCTTTTTATTGTCTCAGATTTTGTTGCTCCCATGGCATAGCTACCATCTCTAAGATTTTGAGGAACACTTGTAATTACGTCGTCACTTAAACTTGATATAAATGGAATAATCATAATTCCCATAACACCACCGGCTGCCAGTGCGCTTTCTGCTGACACCTCTAGTCCTAATGATAATCCAAGGTCTTTTAAAAAAGGTCCAACTGTTAAAGCAGCAAAAAAACCATAAACAACAGTTGGAATTCCTGCTAAAATTTCAATGACAGGTTTGGCATATTGTCTTAAACGTTTGCTCGCATATTCCGCCATATATATACCACTTAACAAACCAATTGGTATTGCAACACACATTGCAATCAAAGCTATAAAAAAGGTGCCTGCAAATATCGGAACTGCACCAAAAGTATCACTATACATTGATGGATCAAGTGCTTCACTTGCATCTCGAACAAAAGCTTTTGCAGGATACCAGTGCATTCCAAATACAAAATCAAATAGTGGGATAACTTGAAAAAATTCTATTGTTTGAAACAAAAGGGAAAAAATAATACCAATGGTTGTTAATATCGCTGCCAGTGATGATAAAAAAAATACTCCTTTAAGAAATATTTCAACTGGTTCTCTTGTTTTAGTGTTGTTTGAAATCTTTGTATACGCATAACCTGTTGATGCAATTAATAATGATAAAACTATAACGACCTTAGACCACTTTGCTATGTCTCTAAAGTTTAAATATTTTTCTGCTGATCTTTGTAACTCTGCAGTAAGTTCTCCTGAATACTGATTTCGAGAAAGTGATTTTACTTTTTCATAAAATAAATTCAACTCTCCTTCTAGAAGTCCTTGCGAAGAATAATCACTAAGTATAAAAAATCTTACTATGCTAGGTTCAAATATCGACCATAAAGCATACAAAAGAAAAGCAGGTGCGCCACACCATATAGCAAGATAGTATCCATAAAATTTTGGAAGAGCTGTTAACCGTTTGTTAGATTGAATTAAAATAGCTTTTTTTCTTCCAAAGAAGTAACTGGATAAAGCTAAAAGAACGATTGTTAAAAATATTACTGAATTCAATTATTGGCTCCTTTAGATTTATACAAAAAAAAGGGCCCATTTAATAGGGCCCCTTTTGAGTTTATTAACAAATATTATATTACTCCATTGACATTGCAGTAAGAGATTTCGAATTATCTCTAACTGTTCTGTAAGTTTCAGCATCAAGTGGAACAAGTCCTATTTCCGCTAAGTAACCTCTTTTACCAATAGCTTTAGTTGTAGTGAATTCTTTTACAAATTCATGTAATCCTGGAATTACACCAACATGAGCTTTTTTTACGTAAAAGAATAATGGTCTAGCAACAGCATAACTATAGTCTTGGATAGATTCTAGTGATGGTTGACCACCTTCTATACTTGCAGCTTGCAATTTATCTCTAGCAGCTAAGAAGTAACTAAATCCAAAGAAACCAAACATTTCTTTGTCTTCAGATAATTTTTGAATAATTAAACTATCATTCTCTCCAACTTCAATTGCAGCACCATCTTCTCTGTAAAGTTTTTGTGGTTTTTTATATTTTTTATTTCCAGCTTCGAAACCTGCTTTGTATAACGCTTTAGCCTCTTTAGGCATACCTTTTTTCATTACTAACGAATTCCAAGCATCTCTTGTTCCGGATGTTCCTGGGGGAATCATAACTGAAATCTTTTGTTTTGGTAAACTTGGGTCTATTTGATCCCATGTTTTGTATATGTTGTCTACTAATTTACCATCAACAACTGAGTGTTTTGATAAAGCTTTCCAAAGTTGTTCTTTAGTGAAGTTTACTGGTTCAGCATCAACACTGTATGCTAAAGTAATACCATCGTTACCTATAATAACTTCAACTATTTCATTAACACCATTTTTTTTGCAAAGAGCTTTTTCTTTATCTTTCATTGCTCTTGATGCATTTGTTATATCAGGGTGAGCTTCTCCTACACCTGCACAAAATAATTTTGCACCACCACCTGTACCAGTTGACTCGATTACTGGTGTTTTAAATCCAGTTTGCCCGAATCTTTCAGCAACTATTGTTGCGTAAGGGAATACAGTAGATGATCCAACTATTTTGATTTGATCTCTTGCTTGAGCAATAGTGGCAACAGAAATGGCAACTATTGAAGCTAGAACTATAGTTAGTTTTTTCATTTTAATATCCTTTCGTGAATTAAAGTTAATTAACGACTCGCTTAATAAATTTTATTGAGGACTCTAGTATTACAAATTTGTTACAGTTTTGTTAAATAGGTAACTTTTTAGTTGTATTTTTTAGAAATGATTAAAGTATCATTATCTGCAGCTAAATCTCCTCGACAACGAATTGGGCTGACATTTTCACTTAGTGCTAAGCTCTTTGTTGGTCTTAAAGTAACTTCTAGTTGTATCATTGATATAAGGTCTTTTACTTGATTTTGATCATATTTCCATGAAGGCCAACTTGTGGGGGTAGAAAAAGTAGTAATTATATAACTTGAGGCCCTATTAAAATTATAATTACTCTCATTTTGTTTTCTTAACAAATGATCTCTTACAGAAAAGAAAATATTTTTACATCTATGCATGTCAGACATATAATTTTCTTTTTTTAAGTTTTTGTTCATTGGGATTGATACAATCAAATCAATTGTATCTCTCCAGAATGAAGTTAAAACCTCAGTATAGATATGATCAACATTTACTTTGTCAGATGGAAAATGTTTATTGACAGTGCTTTTCGTATTTTCTAAGTCATTTTTCATTCTAAAAATACCAATATCAAATACAGTAAGTTGTTGGTTTCTTAAAAGTGTTGTAATGTCTTTTTTATTAGAGTCTTCAGAGTAAGAATTTGATATAAAATTAAAAAATAAGTAAGAAAAAATAAAAAAATTTATTATTATTTTTTTCATTTAACAATTTTATTTAAAAAATCCGTTATTTACAAATTAAATTATATTGTGAAAATTGTTAAATTATATGAAGTTTATAATTCACTGGGTAAATGAATGTTAATTTCGGTTCCTTTACCATTAAGATTTTTTATTTCGTAATCACCTCTATGTTGAGAAATTATATGTTTGACAATTGCAAGACCTAAACCTGTTCCACCAACTTTCCTGCTCTCTTCAACATCTACTCTATAAAATCTTTCAGTTACCCTGTTAATTTGATCCTCGGGAATTCCAATACCTTGATCAGATACAGATATTTTAATTCCTTTTGTTATGAGTTTCCCTTTGCTTGGAGAAGCTAATATATTTATAGTTGATTTTTCTTTTGAGTATTTAATAGCATTGTCTAATAAATTAGAAAAAACTGTTATTAATTTATCTTCATCACCAATAACATCACTTACATTATCTAAATTCATTTCAAGATTAATATTTTTTTCTTTTAAGCTAGTAAAATGAATATCTTTTACTTTTGTTAATATATTCTTCAAATTAACTGGTTTGTCAGGTCTTATATGCTCCTGGAGTTCAATTCTGCTTAATATTAATAGATCACTTATTAAATTTTCCATTCTTTTGCTTTGTGAAGAGATTATTTTAAGAAAGTTTATCTTTGCTATTTCGTCATCTTTAGCAGGACCCTCTATTGTCTCTATAGCGCCTTTAATTGAAACAAGAGGAGTTTTTAATTCATGGCTAACATTAGCAACAAAGTCAGTTCTAAATTTTTGTGCTTTTGAAATTTCAGTAAGATCTTTTAAAAATAAAACAACAGAGTCTTTTTCTGTAAAAATTACAGTTGGTCCAGGAATCACATAAATTCTGTAATACTGATATGAAGGCAAATTTATTTCTAAATCTAAATTACTAGTTTTTTTTGAAAACTTAACTTCTCTGATTTTTTCATCTAGATTAGGATGCCTTAAAATTGTGCCGAGATGTGCATTTAAAATATTTTTACCAAATCTTTTTTCAGCACTTGGATTGACATATTTTATAATATTTAATTTATCTAATGCTATAAATTGATCCTCTAATTCATCTAATATAAATGTTTTGCTATCATCCTTTTCATACTTTGAGATAATAATTTTATCATCAGTATTTTTTTTGTTTCTGTTTGAATAAATTATTATTAGTAGAAATATAATTACACAGATTAATAGTATTTCAAAGAGGCCAATCATGATGTTCTAAAAGTTAAGTATATAATTAACATATTAAAAATTTAATATGCAATTATTTAAATTTTAGTTATTTAATTAGGGGAGATATTATTAATAAAAATTTCTGCGGTTTTATCCCAAGTAAAGTTTTTAGAGTATTCTAGGCACTTTTCTCTTTCAACTTTTAGAGCTTTCATTGCAGATTTTTCTAAATCCTCATCTAAACAATTAATTTCACTATCTTTGAAAATATCTTTAGGACCAGGAACAGGAAATGCTGCAACCGGTGTACCACAACTGAGGGATTCACATATTACAATTGCAAACGTATCTGTTTTGCTTGGGAAGACAAAAACATCAGATGATGTAAAATATGAAGCTAATTCACCGTTAGTTTTTTCACCTAAGAAGTGAGCATCTGGAAATTCTTTTTTTAACTTTTCAATATCTGGTCCTTTACCAACAAGAAGTTTTGTTCCTTCTAATTTTAGATTTAAAAAAGCACGAATATTTTTTTCAATAGCTACTCGACCTACATATATCCATATAGGCCTTTTATATTCTAAATTGATTTTTTTTGGATTTTTAAACGATCCATGATCAGCACCTCTTGTCCAAACAACCATTTTACTTTCATCTACTCCAATTTGAATTAGTTCTTTTTTCATAGATTCGGTTGTAACCAAAATTTTTTCTGCTTTGTTATGAAAGTTGCTTAGGAATTTCTGTGATAATTTTTCAGGAACCCAAGGTAAATATAATTTCATATATTTATCAAATCTTGTGTGAAAACTTGTGGTAAACTTTAGATTATTTTTAAGACAATATCTTCTTGCCATAAATCCTAAAGGACCTTCGGTAGCTATATGTATGGCTGAAGGATTTATTTTTTTTATTAAATGGCTTACTCTTGGCCAAATATTCACAGAAAGTCTTATTTCATTATATTTAGGCATAGGCACAGTGAAGAAAAGTTGGGGATTTAAATACTCAACTTCGTGACCCATTGCTTCAAGTTTTTTTCCTGTTTCATTTAAAGTTCTTACCACACCATTTACTTGTGGAAAATAAGCGTCTGTTACAATTAATATTTTCATTATGATGCCTTTTTCAGACCTGGAGTTTCAATTACTTCTTTATCTGAATTATTACGACTATCTAAAAATTCTTCTCTTAATTTATCCCAATAAATTATTTCAAACGTTCCATCAAAATTTTCAACTAAAGCAGTACAAGACTCAACCCAGTCTCCACAATTTAAATAATTAACACCATCATAATTTTCATTTTGGGCGTGATGAATATGCCCACAGATTATTCCATCAAATTTTTTTTTCTTTCCATATTCTGCGATTGTTTTTTCGTATTCTCCCATATATTTAACTGCATTTTTTACCTTATATTTAAGAAACTTTGCTAAAGACCACTGGCCTTTACCTCTTAGACGTCTAAAAAAGTTAATCACTACATTTAATTTCAATAGCATTTCATAGGCTATTGCGCCTAACTTCGACAACCATTTGGCATATCTCATAACACCATCCCAAGCATCGCCATGAACAACTAAATATTTTTTATTTAAAACAGACTGATGAATTACTCTATTGATCATTTTTATCTGTCCAAAATGCATAGGAATAAATTTTCGAAACACTTCATCATGATTACCTATAACGTAGTAAACTTCTGTTCCATGTCTTGCTTTTCTTAATATTTTTTGAATTACGTCATTATGTTCTTGTGGCCAATAAAAATTTTTTTGAAGTGCCCAAACATCTATTATATCACCTACACAATAAAGTTTTTCTGATCTTGTATTTTTAAAAAATTCAAGCAATTTTTTTGCTTGGCAACCTTTAGTACCAAGATGCACATCTGAAATGAATATACTTTTGTATTTTAATATAGGTTTCATTTAATCCTTTTTTTTAATTCAATTTGCACTAGAATCGTTTAATTCTTTGTGCCATAGTAATGTTAAGAAAATATTAAAATTTATTATGAAATATTGCATTATTTACAACAAAAACGCTTCCTCTGGCAGAAAATCTAAATTTATAAAAAAAATTTCTGATGAACTTTCTAAGCATAACGATGTTTTTTTTTTTGAAACTGAGAGCGTGGATAAAGCAGAAGGAGTATTTAAAAATATTTCTAAGTTAAATATAGATAGACTTGTAGTTGCTGGTGGCGATGGTTCAGTATCATTTGCAATAAACAAACTTATTAAAAATAATTTTGTTCCAAAAAAAAATTTTGCTATTGGTTATATACCAGCTGGAACTGCTAATTTACTTCAAGCTGAACTAAATATGAGTAAAAAAATAAGTAAAATTGTTCAAATTTTACAATCAAACAATTTAAAAAAAACTAATTTAGTAAAAATCAATAATGATTATTTTATTTTAATGGCAGGTATAGGTTGGGATGCAACGATAGTCCATTCAATTAATAGTTCTCTAAAAAAACTGTTAGGTAAAATTATTTTTGGATATAAAGGATTGCAAAAATTTTTGTTAATGAAAAATCAAAAATTAAAAGTTAACATAGATGGTCAAAATCATATAGCTGACTGGGTGTTATGTTCTAATACCAATTATTATGCAGGACACTACAAAATTAATAAAACAAATATATTTGATAACAAAATTATTACTTATGTATTCAAAGACCTTACTAGAATAAAAATACTTTATTATATTTATTTGATTATTTTTTTTGGAGATTTATCGAAGTCTACGAGTGTTATAACATCTTATTCCAGTGAGCTAAAAATTGATGGACAAGGGAAAAAAATTCCAATTCAAATTGATGGTGATAAATATCAATATTGCGATAACGTAGAATTAAGGAAATCAGGAAAATATTTTAACATATTAACAGCATAACTTTTAAATAAGAGAATTTATCAAAAAATTATTTTACTAAGATATTTAATTTAAATATAATTATTATAAAATTACACTGGAGGTCATTATGAGTAAAAAGTTAAAGAAAAATGAAAAAAGAAAAAAAAAGGTTATCAAGTTAATAGAAAAACTTAAAAATAAGATCAATTTAAAAGAAAAAAAATTATCTAAAATTAATATTAAAATTGCAAGTATTGAAAAAAGAGTTGCTGAAAAAAAAACAAAAAAACTAGCTAAAAAGAAGACTATCGAGAGTTCCGCATCTGTAAATAATTAATTTCTAAATCTTCTTTCCCCTTTTTGTAATTAAAAAAGGGGAAAGTAGTTAATCAACAAAATTTTAAAATTAAGGGGAAATAAAGATGTTTTATAATTTAAAATATTATTAGAATTTTATAATTAATGTTTATGACAAAAATATTTATAGATTATTACAATTTAATTAAAGTTTATTTGCTCTACCATAAATGTCTTGATATCTAACAATATCAGTCTCTTTTAGAATTGAACCAACTTGAGCTTCCATAATTTTTACAGGTTTTTTTCCAGGATTTTGTATTCTATGAATTGCTCCTAATGGAATAAATATATGCTCATCAGGTTTTTTATTAATAATATTTTTATTTAAAGTTATTCTTGGATTACCTTTTGTAACTAACCAATGTTCAGCTCGATGATGGTGTTTTTGTAAACTTAAAATGCCTTTTGGTTTTACGTATAACTCTTTAATTAAAAACTCTTTGCCCTCAAATAGATTGGTATACCTACCCCATGGACGGTAATAGACATTTTTTTTCTTAATATATTTGTTTTTATTTTTGTCATACATCCCTAAAATTTCTTTCCAGCTACCAAGATCTGACCAAGGAATGTCTAGTTTGATAGCGTTAATTTGTTTGGTTTTCTCTAGAATTGCATAATCAAAAGATTTCTCGATTGATTTTTCAAAAGCTCTTTTATTTAAGTAATAAGTGTTATTTTTATATTTGCCTTTTTTAATCGCTTCAACACAACTTTTGTAAGTTTTATTTTGATATTTTTTAAAGTTATTGATTATTGAGTCTTTTCTTAAATAAAACATGCCAGAATTCCAGTAACCTTTTTTCTTAATTACTTCCTTTGCTTTTGATAATTTTGGTTTTTCAATAAATTTTGTAACTTTATTTATGGATTTATTTTTTTTAGTTAAAAAATATCCATATTCACTTGATGGGTTTGTAGGTTTTATTCCAAAAATAAATAAATTTTGATTATCTAAATTTGGTTTATTTTTTAATAAAGATTTATTTAAAATATAAGATCTTTCAATTAAATGATCTGCTGCAAAAAACATTAATGGTTGCTCTAATGGAATATCTTTTATTAATGCAGACGCTAATATTGCTGGTGCGGTATTTTTTTTAGCTGGTTCTAAAACTATTTTAAACTTTTTTATTTTACTTTTATTTAAAGCTAATTTGACTTGTTTTAAGTATTTTAAATTTGTACTGATTATAGGAAAATCAAAAATTGGTTTATTTACTCTTTCTAAAGTTTTTTGAATTAAACTCCATCCGCCAAAATCAATAAATTGTTTTGCTTGATGTTTTTTTTTATCTGGCCAAAGTCTTGTTCCTGCGCCACCACAAAGTATTACAGGTCTAATTTTCATTAAATATCAGCGTACGTTCTAACCTCGTTTTTACCACCTGGATGAGTTGGTGCACCTTTATAAGCTGGTCCTACTGTTTGTGCATATTTCCATAATGTACCATTACCAAAATTCACTTTTCTCGGTTTCCATTTTTTACGTCTTGCACTTAGTTCCTTCTTTGTAAGTCTTACGTTAATTGTGCCCTTTTCTGCGTCTATATCGATGATATCCCCATTCCTTAAAAGGGCTATAGGACCGCCTACGGAGGCCTCAGGGCCCACATGACCGATACAAAAGCCTCTGGTAGCCCCAGAGAACCTACCATCAGTAATAAGGGCTACTTTCTCCCCTTTTCCTTGACCGTAGATTGCAGCAGTTGTTTGAAGCATTTCTCTCATTCCAGGACCTCCTATGGGCCCTTCATATCTAATTATAATGATGTCTCCATCTTTGTATTTTCTGTTTATTACTGCTTTATACGCAGACTCTTCATTATCAAAACATCTAGCTCTTCCTGTAAATTGTAATTTTTTCAAACCTGCTATTTTTACAATTCCACCTTCTGGAGCCAAATTTCCTTTTAATCCAACTACTCCTCCTGTTGGTGAAATTGGATTTTTATAAGATCTCATTACTTTTTGATTTTCTCTAAATTTTACATTTTTTAAATTTTCTCTCATTGTTTTACCTGTAACTGTCATACAGTCTCCATGAATGTAGCCACCATCCATTAATGTCTTTAATAACATTGGAACTCCTCCTGCTTCCCACATATCTTTTGCAACATATTTTCCACCAGGTTTTAAATCAGCAAGATAAGGAGTTTTCTTAAATATTTTTGCAACATCCATTAAATCAAATTTAATTCCAATTTCATTTGCGATAGCTGGTAAGTGCAATCCTGCGTTTGTTGATCCACCTGTTGCTGCAACAATTGTTGCTGCATTTTCTAAAGCTTTTCTTGTTACTATGTCTCTAGGTCTAATATTTTTTGCTAATAAATTCATTACAGCTTTACCACTGTCTATTGCATATTTATTTCTTTCTAAATATGGTGCTGGCGTTCCTGCTGAGAAAGGTAAAGCTAATCCTATTGCTTCAGAAACACATGCCATTGTGTTTGCAGTAAATTGTCCACCACAAGCACCTGCACTTGGACATGCTTTTAATTCTAATTTTCTTAATGCATGAGCTGTCATTTTTTTTGATGTATATTTTCCAACACCTTCAAATACATCTACAACAGTTACATCTTTTCCATTAAATCTCCCAGGTAGAATTGATCCACCATATATAAATACACTTGGAATATTTAAACGTACCATCGACATCATTAAACCAGGTAATGATTTATCACAGCCCGCTAATCCAACTAATGCATCATAACAATGTCCTCTAACCGTAAGTTCAGTTGAGTCTGCTATCACATCTCTTGATATTAATGATGACTTCATTCCCTCATGACCCATCGCAATACCATCAGTTACTGTAATAGTACAAAATTCTCTTGGAGTTCCGCCTGAAGCTTTAACTCCTTTTTTAACTGATTGAGCTTGTTTCATTAAATTAATGTTACAAGGAGCTGCTTCATTCCATGTTGAAACAACACCAACAAATGGTTTTGCTACATCTTTTTCTGTTAAATCCATTGCGTAATAAAATGATCTTTGAGGGGCTTTATCTGCACCTATTGTTGTATGTCTACTTGGTAATTTCTTTTTATTAAATTTTTTCATTATAAACCTTTAAGAGTTAATTCTATTTTTTTAACATCTTTTTCAAGATTAGCAAAGTTGCTTTTCTCCTGCTCTACTATATTTTGTGGTGCACGATCTACAAAGGATTTATTTGATAATCTAACATCAATTTTTTTCATCTCTTCACTAATTTTTGTAATTTTCTTTTCTAGTGTTGATTTGATCATATTTAAATCAACATCTTCATCAAAATATAATTTAAATAACTCACCACTTATGACTATACTTGCAGATGGTTTGTCTAGATCTTTTTCATGAAAATTTTTAATTCTTCCGTTTTTTTTCATTATATTTTCATTAGAAGATAAAAAGTTTTTATATTCTTTGTTTATATTTGCTGTTGAAATTTCAATAAATGATCCAGGACTTATATTTAATTCATTTTTAAATGATCTAATTGATGTAATAAAATTGATGATATTATTTATCTCATCATATGATTTTTTTTCATGATAATCATCTTCTAGCCAATTGGCATGCATCAAGTAATCTTTGCCTTCTTTATCTAGCTTATTATTTAACCATATCTCTTCGGTTACAAATGGAATAAATGGATGAAGTATTATTAAAATTTCCTTAAAAACATATGCTGATGTTTGTCTTAACTCCTTAATATCTTCCTCATTATCAGAGTTTAAAACTGTTTTAGATAACTCTAAATACCAATCACAAAATGAGTGCCATACAAATTGATAAATAATCTTAGCTGACTCATCAAACCTATAGTTTTTCAAACTATTTTCCGTGTCATTTTTTACTTTTACAAGCTCAGATAGTATCCACTTATTGATTGTTAATTTTATATTTTCAGGTTTTTTCACATCACCAAAATCACACTTATTTTGTGTTAAAAAGTTATTTGCATTCCAAATTTTATTTAAAAAATTTCTATAACCTTTAACCCTGTCTTCAGATAATTTTACATCTCGACCTGGTGATGCCATTGATAAAAGTGTAAATCTCAATGCATCTGCACTATATTTCTCAATTAATTCTAAAGGATCAATTACATTGCCCTTAGATTTAGACATTTTTTGACCCTTTTCATCTCTAACTAGCGCATGAACATATATATTTTTAAAAGGTTCCTTATCTAAAAACTGAGTTCCCATCATTATCATTCTAGCAACCCAGAAAAATATGATATCAAAACCAGTAACAAGAACACTTGTTGGATAAAATTTTTCAACTTCTGAAGTTTTTTCTGGCCAACCTAAAGTAGCAAATGGCCATAGACCTGATGAAAACCAAGTGTCTAAAACATCTTCATCTCTTTTTAATTCCACATCTTTTGAATAGAATTCTTTTGCTTGTTTTTTGCAATCATCCTCATTTTCAGCTACAAATATTTTTCCATCAGGTCCGTACCATGCTGGAATTTGATGTCCCCACCATAATTGACGAGAAATACACCAAGGCTCGATATTATTCATCCATTGAAAATATGTTTTTGACCAGTTCTCAGGAAAGAATTTAGTTTTACCATTATTAACTACTTCTCTTGCTTTAATGGCTAAAGTTTTAGCATCAACAAACCATTGTTCTGTTAAATAAGGTTCAATAATAGAATTAGATCTATCTCCATAAGGAACTTTGTTTACTAACTTTTCTATCTTTTCTAAAAATTTTCCTTCTTCAAGATGTTTTAAGATTAATTTTCTTGCTGCAAATCTATCTAAACCTTTATATGGGTCAGGTGCATTGTCATTTATTTTTCCATCAGGCGTAAATATATTAATTACTTCTAACTTGTTTCTTATACCTACATCATAGTCATTAAAATCATGAGCTGGAGTAATTTTTACAGCTCCTGTTCCTTGTTCAGGATCAGCATAATCATCTTTTATTATTTTTATTTTTCTCTTTACTAAAGGAATAATTACAAACTTCCCTACTAAATCTTTAAATCTATCATCTTTAGGATTTACAGCTATTGCAGTATCTCCCAACATAGTTTCAGGTCTTGTTGTTGCAATTGTTATAAATTTATCAGAATTTTCTATAGGGTAATTTATATAATAAAGTTGAGAATTTACTTCACGCTGATCAACTTCTAAATCAGATATTGCTGTTTTTAAAACAACATCCCAATTTACAAGTTTTTTTGCTTTGTAGATTAATTTCTTATTATGAAGATCAACAAATACTTTTATGACTGACTTAGATAAATTTTCATCCATTGTGAATGCATTACGTGACCAATCACATGAACATCCAAGTTTTTTAAGTTGATTAATTATTATATCTCCATATTCATTCTTCCATTCCCAGACTTTATCTATAAACTTTTCTCTACCTAAATCGTTTTTTTTAACACCTTCTTTTGCAAGTTTTTTTTCAACTAATGCCTGGGTTGCAATACCGGCGTGATCTGTTCCTGGTTGCCATAAAGTTTCATAATTATTCATTCTATGAAATCTTGTTAAAACATCTTGGATAGAGTTGTTTAAAGCATGGCCCATGTGAAGACTTCCAGTTACATTTGGTGGAGGAATTACAATTGAGAATTTTTTTGAATTTTCTTTAGGTTTAAATAGCTGGTTTTTTTCCCAATAATCGTAGATTTTATTTTCTACATTTATGTGCTCATATTTATCAAAACTCATTGATTTGTTTTATAAATTAATCAAATTAATAAACAATAATGAAAATCATTGCTAAATTTATAGACTAATGATCAAAATGAATTATACAAAGATCGATTAACAAATATTTTTGTATTTGATGGCAACGTGGCGGAATGGTTACGCAGAGGATTGCAAATCCTTGTATCCCGGTTCGATTCCGGGCGTTGCCTCCAAAAAAAGTATTGAGATAAGTTTTAAAAAAAGTAAGTTGTGAGAAAAATATTCCTCGGTAGCTCAGTTGGTAGAGCAGTTGACTGTTAATCAATTGGTCGCAGGTTCGAGTCCTGCCCGAGGAGCCAATTTAATTATACAGCCTTAGAAATATTTATTTGAGAAATTTGTAAGTTTTTTGCAAATTTTGTTTTTTGATCTTGAGTTAACTCTGAATAAACTTTAACTAAGAAGTTATAGTTTATATTCATATGTCCCTCTTTTGATTTATCAAGATTTACTAAATATTCAGAAAAATCCTCAAAGAAATAGTTAATTGGAACTTTTAGATAGTTAGAAAGTTGTAATAATCTTATTGAACTTACTCCATTAGTTCCTTTTTCATATTTTTGAATTTGTTGAAATGTTACATTTATTGCTTTGGCAACTTTAGTTTGAGTTAGACCTAATGCTAATCTTCTTAACTTTAGTTTGTTGCCAAGATGTTTGTTAAAATTTTCTTCCATTTAAGACCCCTCGTTAAATAAAATATATTCGTGAGTTAATCTAAATAGAAAAGTTTATGCAAGTAAAATAATTTTTAAAATAAATGGTTTTTTTGACTTATTATAAACTTGTCAAGTAACTTTTTTTCTAATCTTTAGAATTATTTTAAAGAATTTGGCTTAAAAAAAGCTTTGTTCTGTCACTCTTTGGGTTGGCAAAGAATTCTTTTGTATCAGCCTTCTCAATAATCATACCCTCGTCCATAAAAATGACCTCATCAGCTACTTCTTTGGCAAAACCCATCTCGTGCGTAACAACAATCATCGTCATTCCACCTTTTGCAAGACTTACCATTGCATCAAGTACTTCTTTGATCATTTCTGGATCTAATGCTGATGTAGGTTCATCAAATAACATAATTTTTGGCTGCATACATAATGCTCTTGCGATAGCACAACGTTGTTGTTGACCACCTGAAAGTTGTCCAGGAAATTTGTTTGCTTGATCATCTATTTGAACTTTTTTTAGTTGGTCTAATGCTAGTTCTTGAGCCTCTTTTTTTGGCATTTTTTTTACCCAAATTGGTGCAAGTGTGCAATTATCTAAAATTGAAAGATGCGGGAATAAATTAAATTGCTGAAAAACCATACCAACTTCTGCTCTAATTTTTTCAATATCTTTAGTTTTTTCTGATAGTTCGTTTCCATCAACGATTATATCACCCTCTTGATGCTCTTCTAATCTATTGATACATCTAATCAATGTTGATTTACCAGAGCCTGATGGACCACATACTACAATTTTCTTATTTGCTTCAACTTCTAAATTAATATTTTTTAAAACTTGAAAATCACCAAACCATTTATTCATATTTTGAATTTTTATAATTGGATCTGACATATATTATCTTTCAGTTTTATATTTAGCTTCTAAGTTATAACTATATTTACTCATTGCATAGCATATAATCCAGAATATTATTGATGCAAAAATATATCCTTCCATAGCAAAGCCAAGCCATTTTGGATTTGTTTTTGCTAAGGCAAGCATTCCTGCTAATTCAGCTAAACCAACTACAAATATTAAAGGTGTATCTTTTACTAAGGCTAGAAATGTATTTGCTATTCCGGGTATAACTAATTTTAGTGCTTGAGGTAAGATTACAAAAATATGCATTTTCCAGTAACCCATCCCTAAAGATTTTGCTGCATCGTATTGCCCTCTAGGCAATGATTGTAAGCCCCCTCTAATAACCTCTGCACAGTAGGCAGCTTCGAATAGTGTAATTGCAATAATTACTCTTACCAATTTATCCATAAAAAAATCTTCAGGTAAAAACATTGGAAACATTACGGATGACATAAATAAAACCGTAATTAATGGAACACCTCTCCAAAACTCAATATAACAAATAGATATATACTTAATTGCCGGAAGATTAGATCTTCTTCCTAATGCAAATATCATTCCTAAAGGGAAACAGAAAATTAGACAGAAAAAAGAAACTATAAATGTAAGAGACAATCCACCCCATGCACCCGTTTCTACCCATTGAAGACCGAAGGATCCACCAGAAATTAAATAGTAAATAACTAAATAAGCAATTACTGGATAAATAATTACATAGTATAACGCTAAATATTTTTTTAGATTTTCTTTCATAAAATATCCAACAAAGCCTAGAGCTATAACTAAAATGAATGCAGTATTAATTCTCCAATGAAATTCATTTGGATACATTCCATACATAAATCTTCTAAACCAAACCTTAATATAAGTCCAACAAGCTCCTGTGCCAGTACAAGCGTCTTTTGAGTCACCTGAAATATTAGCATCAAGAATCATCCAACTTAAAGATGGAGGAAGAGCTTTTATAATAGAAAAAATTATTAATAAAGTTAATAGAGCGTTAAAATTATTTGTATTTATATTTTTATTTAATAAGTCTAATTTTTTATTCCCAGAGTAATCAATTCTCATCATATTTAATCCAATCAAACCCAAGATTAGAGGAAATAAAGTGGTTAAAGAACCAGGTAAAAAAGATGTTAAGTTTGTTTTAAGAAAAGAATTTGATATTACATCAATTAAACTTATTAAAATTAAAACAGAACCAATAATTGAGTAATTTTTAATATTATCTCTGTTAGGTTTTAAAAAATTAATTGTCTGCATTATTTACTTTTCTTTAATTTCAATTTTTTTGTTATACCAATTCATTATTGCTGCAATGGTTAGACTAATTGTTAAATACGTTAACATTGTTATTGAAACAATCTCTATTGCTTTACCTGTTTGCATCAGTGCTGTTCCTGCAAATACAAGAACTAAATCAGGGTACGCAATAGCTGCTGCTAAAGATGAATTTTTTGTTAAATTTAAATATTGATTTGTTGTCGGTGGAATAATTATTCTTAAAGCTTGAGGCATAATAACTAATTTTAGAACTTGATTAGGTGTCAATCCAACTGAAGCTGCTGCCTCTTTCTGACCCTTACTCACACCTTCAATACCTGCTCTTACACATTCTGCTACAAATGTAGAGGTGTATAAAGATAAAGCTAAAACTAAAGCTATTAATTCAGGAGGTAAACTAATTCCACCTTCATAAATATAGGAAATTTTTGATAATTTTTTAAGCTGTGGAAGTTCAAATTCTAAAGACACACCTCCAAATAAAAAGGATAAAAGTGGCAAAACAATTAATAGAGCTATAGAATACAAAAGAACCGGGATTTGCTTACCTTTAGTATCTCTTAAATTATTTGCGTAATTTCTTAATACAATAATTGAAATTATTGCAGCTAGACCACAATATAAAAATACATTCAAATTTTCCCAAACCATTGCTGGAATGTAATAACCTTTTACAGTCATATAAGTTACTCCAAACCAAGCATTAGCTTTTTCAGGTAAAGGCAGTGCTCTTAAAGCCGCATAATACCAAAAGAATATCTGCAATAATAATGGAATATTTCTAAAAAATTCCACATACCATGCTGCAGAGTTTTTTATAAGGTAATTCGATGATAATCTTGCTACGCCAATTATCACTCCGAGTATTGTACAAAAAATTATACTTATGAGTGACACTAGTAAAGTGTTTAAAAGTCCAACTAGAAAGGCTCTAGCATATGAGTCTGAACCACTATATTCAATTAAAGAAAACTGAACATCAAATGAAGACTCTTGAGATAAAAATCCAAAACCAAAATCAATACCCCTATTATCCATATTGGTCTGGGCATTCATAGTCAAAAACCCAAAAATAAGAACAACAACTAATATGGCTAAAATTTGAGGTATGAATTTTTTTATAATGTTGTTCATCGGGTTATAATAAAAAAAAGGGCTAGAAATATCTAGCCCTTTTTAGGTAATTTAAAATAAAATTATCTTGCTGGTGGTACGTATAATATTCCACCCTTAGTCCATAATTCATTCGGACCTCTATCAGGCAGGATTCCAGTGTCTGCTATATTTCTTTTGTAGCTTTCACCATAGTTACCAACTTGTTTGATAATTCTTAAGTTCCAGTCATTATCTAAACCAAAAGCTGCACCCAATTCACCTTCAGCACCAACTAATCTTTTTATTGCTGGATTGTTTGAAGTTTTCATCATGTCAGCGTTCGAAGAGTTAATACCATATTCTTCTGCTTCAATCATAGTATTTAAAGACCATCTAACTATATCTTCCCAAACAGAGTCACCTTGACGTACAACTGGTCCAAGTGGTTCCTTTGAAATAGTCTCAGGTAATACTACGTGATCATCTGGAGCTGATAATTTTGTTCTTTGTGCAGCAAGACCAGATTTATCTGTGGTGTATGTATCACATCTACCTGCATCATAAGCAGCTACAACTTCGTCTGCTTTTTCAAAAACTACAGGCTCATATGAAATTCCTCTTGAATCAAAAAAATCTCTCATATTAAGCTCAGTTGTAGTTCCTAAATTTGTACAAACTGAAGTTCCGTTTTTAAATTCACTTGTAGATGCTATTCCTGAACCTTTTCTCACCATGAAACCTTGTCCATCATAAAAGTTTACACCAACAAATGTTAAACCAATGTCAGCATCTCTAGAAAGTGTCCAAGTTGTGTTTCTTGATAAAATGTCAATTTCACCTGACGTAAGTGCAGTAAATCTTTCTTTTGCACTTAGCGGTGTGAACTTAACTTTAGTTGCATCACCTAAAGTAGCAGCTGCAACAGCTCTACATACATCAACATCTATTCCTGTCCAATTTCCAGACTCATCTGCGTTTGAAAATCCAGGTAGGCCCTGAGAAACACCACATCTTACAAATCCTCTTTTTTTAGTGTTCTCAAGAGTTTTTGATTTCTTAGCAGCCATTGTTTCTGTTGAAAATGCAAATAGCACAGCGAACATAGCAACTACAGAAGTCAATTGTTTTATTATTTTAAACATTATTTTCCTCTTTTTATTATTTATTTGTTAACAAATTATTCAAAAAGTTATTTTTGAATACTTTAGTAAAGCAGAAAGTAATATAACCATCAATGATAAAATAACCTCACCAATACTAATCAATTAAAGATGGCGCGCCCTGGAGGATTCGAACCTCCGACCCTCGGTTTAGAAAACCGATGCTCTATCCAGCTGAGCTAAGGGCGCAACAAAATAATCTTATAATACTAATTTAATTTTTGAAAAGAAATTTTTTGAATAATATTAGTAGAGTTAATAGCTCTACACGCCCTATTATCATGAAAATTATTAAATAAATCTTAGTTAAAAAAGTAAGATTATAAAACTCGAAATTTGAAAGTTCAAACATACTAGAGTTAACTGTATTCATAATAGTTAATATTGATAGCTTAAAAGAATGTTCAAAATCAATATTTGAAAGTGTTAAAAGTATTGTTAATAAAGATAATGAAATAATAAAAATAATTATTGAAAAAAAATATTTATTAATATCTGATTTATCTGTTTTTTCATTACTCAAATTAACTTTATTTGAATAAATTTGATTAGGTTTTGTATGTGACATAAGATTATTCAAAGAAAATTTCAATAAAGTTAAAATCTTTATAACTCTAATACCTGAGCTGGTTGAGAAAAAAGAACCTCCAATGACAACCAATATAAAAAAAATAAATATTAAATTATTTGGTGTATTGTAAAATGAAATACCAATATTTGAAACACTACTTGATATAGCAACTAAAATAGTTGGAAAACTATTACTTGAATTTAAAAAAACAAATGAAAATGAAATTATTATTAATAGATATATTAAAAGATTAAAATCTTCGCTTAAAAAATTTAATTTCTTCTTATTATAGAAAATAAGATTATAAATTAAGAAAAGACTAAAGAATGAAATTAACATCGAAAATGATAAAAGTATTTTACTAACATCACTTTCAAACAAATGATCAATTGAATTAACAGGCAAAAAACCACCAGATGATATTATTGATAATGCTAAATTAAATGCATCAAAAGTTCTTAAATTTATTAATTTAAATAATATAAATATCAATAAAGTTAACGCAGAATAAATTAAAATAATTTTAAAAGATTGCTTAAAAATTTCATTATAATTAAAAGATAAATATTCAGTAAATGATTGTTTTAAATTTTTATCAAAAATATCAATTAATAAAAGAATTGAAAATAAAAAATAAATTCCCCCAATCCATTGAGAAGTTGATCTCCATAAAATCAAACTTTCATCTAATTGTTTAATATTATCAAAGATTGTAAAACCAGTTGAAGTAAAACCAGATATTGCTTCAAAATATGAGTTTAAAAATGAAATGTTATGAATGCCAAAAAAATATGGGATGGATATTATTAATGGAAATAAAATATACCCCAGTAACACTGTAAATATTTTCTCATAAAGTGTGATTTTTTTTGTATTTGTCTTAAAAAAAAATAATACAAATAGACCTGAAAAAAGACTTATTAATAACGTATAAATATAATTTTCAATATTAAAAAAAATATCAAAATAATTTGAATAAATAATATTAAAGAAAGAAAAAACACTTATCAAAAACGAAAAAGAGCTAAGATAAAGTGCGCTAAATTTTGTCATATTAAAATTAGACAGAGCTAATTCTAAACATATTTTCTACAATAGGAAGTTGATCTCTTTTGGACAAGAGAACAACGGTATCATCTTTTTGAAAAACATAACTAGAAGTTGGAATAATAACATTTTCATCTCTTAATATAGCTCCAATTCTAATTTCATCAGGTAAATTTGAGTCTTTTAATTGTTTATTTATTAACTCAGAAGTCTCAATAATATCTGCCTCTATCACTTCATATTCACCATTTAATATAGTATAGGCATTTTCAATTGTTCCTTTATGAACATGTTTTAAAATACTTGAAACTGTATTCATCCTTGGGTCAATTAAATCATCAATTTTTAATGAAGATTGTAGTAACGAATAATTAGGTTTGTTTATTAAAGCCATAGTTCTTTTATCTTTAGAAAATTTTTCGACTATTACACTCACCATTAAGTTATCTTCATCATCATTAGTTAAAGCCAAAACTGTTTCAACCTCATCAATATTAGCCTCACTCAAAACATCTTCATCTAATCCATTACCGTTAATCACAATGGTGTCATTGAGTTCATTGGCTATATATTCTGCTCTAGATTTATCTTTTTCAATTATCTTAACTCTTGCAGAATCGAAAGACTGTTCAATATTTTTTGCAAGATTAAAACCAATATTTCCACCACCAATAATTAATATTTTATTTGAAATTTTTTCGTTATGACCAAAAACTGTTAAAGTTTCTTGCATTTGACTGCTATTAACAACCACATAAGCCTTATCATTTAGTTTAAGTTGATCTGTTTTTTTCATCACAACAAATTTGTCATTTCTAATGACACCAAGAATATAGGCATTTAATTTTGGGAATTTTTTTGTTAGTTCATTTAAATTTATTTCTTTTATTGAACATTTTTCATCAATCAAAATTTCTAATAATCTTATTTTATTTTCTGCAAAAGGTACATTATCTAAAGCTCCGGGAGCCTCTAACTTTCTTTGAATAGATTTTGCAATTTCAAGTTCTGGAGAAATAATATTATCAATTGGTAAATTTTCTCTATTAAATAATCCTGAATATTTTGGATCTAGATATTCATGAAATCTTATACGTGCAATTTTTTTTGGGACCTGGAATAAAGAAAAAGCTATTTGGCATATCAACATATTTATTTCGTCATTTCTGGTTACAGCAATAATCATGTCTGCATCCTTTGTATTTGCTTTTTCTAATATTGCTGGCGATGTTGCCTTTCCAACAATTGCTTTGACATCCAAAGTTTCATTAATTTTTTGAATATCATCACTTGACTGATCAATCATTGTAATCGAGTGATTTTGATCAATTAATATTTTTGCTATCGTAGACCCTACTCTACCTGCTCCACAAATAATAATATTCATTAATTTAAATCCTTCACACCGAGAAGTTTTAATTTTCTATGTAACGCAGATCTTTCCATGCCTATAAATTTTGCAGTCTTTGATATATTTCCACCAAATTTTTTTAATTGAGAAACTAAATATTGTTTTTCAAAACTTTCTCTAGCCTCTTTAAGTGGCACTGTGAGAGTATCTGTCACTGAAAATTCATCCCCAATTGACTTAGATAAAGACTCTTTAATAACATTCATTAATCTCTCATTATCATCTCCAGGTGATAATATAGCTATCCTTTCAATCAAATTTCTAAGTTCTCTTACGTTACCTGGCCAGTCATAGTTAAGTAAATAATTGTTATCGATTATTTTAAATTTTTTAAAATTGTTACTTTCACAGATATTCTCAATGAAATAATCTATTAATATTGGAATGTCATCAATTCTTTTATTTAATGGATCTATTTTAATATTAAATACATTTAATCTATGAAATAGGTCTTCCCTAAAATTTCCAAATTTTATTTCTTGTTGAACGTCTTTACTGTTTGTGCAAATAATTCTGACATCAACCTTTATATCGTGATTACTGTTAATTCTTTTAAATTTTTGATCAATGACAACTCTCAAAATTTTTGACTGAGTTTCTAGAGGTATTTCTGTAACCTCATCAATTAACAATACACCACCTGATGCTTTTTCAAGTGCTCCATAAAATATAGAGCCATCATTCTTTTCTTCTCCAAACAACTCGAGTTCATATTTTTTTGCATCTAGAAGTGCTCCATTAATTATTACAAATGGGCCATCTTTTCTTTTAGAATTTTTATGTATTTTTCTTGAAATTAATTCTTTGCCTGATCCAGTAGGTCCACTAATAAATATTCTACTTTCAGATTTTGATAGCTTATTTATCTGATCTTTGATTGAGACGATATTTGAGCTCTTACCCACTAATTCAAATGTATGAAAAAGTTTTGTATTTAAAGTTTTATTTTCGCTTTTAAGATTATAATTTTCTACAGCTCTATTTACAAAATTTAAAAGCCTTTCTTTGTCAAAAGGTTTTTGAATAAACTCAAACGCACCAGATTTTAATGAATTTACAGCCATCTCGATATTGGCATGTCCAGATATCATTATTACAGGTAAATCAGGATTTTTCTTTTTTATATGGTCTAGCAATAAAATACCATCATTGTCACCTTTATCTAGTTTCACATCAATGATTGAAACATCTGGAAGTTTTTTATCAATTTCAGTTAGAGCTTGATTAAAGTTTGCTGCAAGTCTCGTCTTATATCCTGCATCTTTTATTAATTCATCGAGAATTAATCTTATATCTGGATTATCGTCTATAATTAGAATTTCAGCTGGCATTATTTTTATATGGAATTATAATTTGAATTTTTGCACCGTTTTTATGATTTAAAAATTTAATTGAACCTTCATGATCACTAATAATTTTATCTACAATTGATAGTCCTAATCCAGTTCCTTTTTCTTTAGTTGTAAAATAAGGTTTTATAATATCTTTAGTTTTTTTATTCTTAAATCCAGTTCCAGTATCAACGATATTTATGTTTATATAATCTCTTCTTTGTCTAATTTCTATATCTATATTTTTGACAGTTTTACTGTCTTTTTCTGCTTTTTCTTGAATACTTTCCACAGAATTTTTAATTAGGTTAAAAAATAATCTATTGAATTGCTCATTGTCGAAATTTAATACTACATCTTTTGATAGATGATTAACTAACCTAATTTTAATAGAACCATCAAATTTATTGACTAAGCTTATATTTTCATTAATGACATTGTTTAGATTGTTTAGTTGAAATAATGGTTTTGGCATTCTAGCAAAATCAGAAAATTCATTTACCAGGTTTTCAATCTGTTTTATTTGCTTAAGTATAGTTTTAAGGTTATTTAAATATTTTTCCTGTCTTTCATTTTCAATATTTGGCAAATATTTAGTTTTTAGATTATCAATAGTTAATTGTATTGGTGTTAAAGGGTTTTTAATCTCGTGAGCTAATTTTCTTGCAACATTTTCCCATGCTTCATGCCTTTCATTTGTAAGTAATTTTTCTTGTTGATTTTTCAACCTATCTATCATTGAATTAAAATTTTTATTAAGTCTTTCCATTTCAATATCAGCTTTTAAATCAGGAACTTTAGTATCAAGATTTCCTTTTCCTATACTTTCCGAGGCAGTTATTAAATTATTAATTGATATGAAAAAACGAGACGAGAATCTAATAGCAATTGTAATTGATAAGAATAACAATAGTGTAACTAATGTTACATAAATTATAGCAAAAGATATTCTTATTCCTAGATTCTGATTTTCAACTGTATAGTAAAAATTAACTGCTTCTTCAGATTCAATTAAATAATTAGAAATATTTTTATCAAAATATTTTAACACATATAAAAAAGTATTTTCAAAATTTGATAATCTTATTACTGCTGCAGATTTATTTTCAAAAGTATTTATGATTTTTAGAGGTCTATCATCATTTTTAACCATTTTCATCGCTCTATCCTCAATTTTTTTATATTTTGTTTCTGCTGCAGATAAAATTAAATTTCCCTCTCCATTTATAAGGTGCAGTTGATCTATATCTCTTAAATATCTTTGAGTATTAATTATTAGTTGAAACCTTTCAGGATTTGTTTCATATAAATTTGAATATTTATTTAAATCAAAAGCAATTAAAACAATCTCAGATTCAATTTTATTTCTTTTCTCATCAACATAATTTTTTGCAATTTCATAAGAATTATTTACTGCTGAAGTAATTTTTTCATTAAAATATTTGTCCAATGCAAATGAGAATATGAAAAGTGAAAATACCGCTATTAACAATGACGGTATTAATGTAAAAAGTGCAAAAGAAATAATATACTTTCTATTCGCAATTGACCCTCTTACATTAATATTATTTTTTATTGAATTTTTGATATCAATAAATATTAATACAAAAAAAATTAACACTAAAATAATGTTAGTAATAAGAAGAATTTCTAGATTATCTTCATTAAGTTTAATAAAACTTTTGTCAATAAAAGTTAAAAATGTAATAAAAGCTAATGAAATAGTTAGTATAAATATAACTATGATAAACAAATTTCTTTTTAACAATGAAAACATAATTTAAAAATATCTTACAAAAAATTTAATAATAATCATGAGTAATTGTTTTATACTACTAGCTGCAGGTAAAGGTAAGAGATTTAAGTCAAATAATCCTAAACAATTTGTAAAATATTTAAATAAACCCTTATTTATGCACTCAGTTGATAAAGCACTCAAATCAAAAATATTTAAATCAATAATAATTGTATCAAATGTTCCGTTAAAGAACATCAAAGATAAATCAATAAAAGTCATTAAAGGTGGCAAGGAAAGATATCAATCATCGCAAAAAGCATTAAATTTTATAAAAAATAAGAAATTCACAAATGTATTTATTCATGATGCGGCACGACCAAATTTTTCAATTAAGTTATTAAAAAAACTAAACTCAAACCTTAAAAAAAACAAAGCAGTAGTGCCTTATGTTAAAACAGATAACTCAACAAAATATAGAATTGAAAATAAAATTCAGAATTTGAATAGAAAAAATTTGCTATTCACCCAGACTCCGCAATGTTTTAATTTTAAAAGTTTGTTTAATCTATCAAAATTAAATAATACAAAAATTACTGATGAGGCAACATTATTTTTAGATAATAAAAAAAAAATTAAATTTATAAAAGGCGAAGAAAATAATTTCAAAATCACAACAAGGTCTGATTTAGAAAAACTTAATATTCAAAATTTTTATGGGATTGGTTTTGATATACATAGATTAATTAAAAACAAAAAATTATATCTGGGAGGAATAAAAATTCCATTCCATTCTGGCCTACAAGGTCATTCAGATGGAGATGTAATTATCCATGCTATCATAGACGGACTACTGGGTGCTATGAGAAAAAAAGATATTGGAACTCTTTATCCAAGCAACAAAAGAAGATTTAAAAATATAAGATCACCCAATATGTTATCTCCTATTCTGAAAAACTTGCATAAAGAAGGATATTTTATAAATAATGTAGACATAAATTTAATTTGTGAAAAACCCAAAGTCTCAAAATATAGAGAAAAAATTATCACTTCATTGTCCAATTTGCTCAGTATAAATAAAGATCAAATTAATTTAAAAGGTAAAACAGTTGAAAAGTTGGGTTTGATTGGAAAAGAAGAGGCAATCGCATGTGAAGTGATTGTATCTTTAAATTATAATGCTTAAAAAAATAAATTTTCTATTTGTTACAATGTTTGGAATTGGAAAATTACCAAAAATACCCGGTAGTTATGCTTCTTTGGTTACTGTTATTTTCTTATATATAATATTTCAAATTTTTTCAGTACCAGCGGATGCTTTTTTATTTTTATTAGTAGGTATTTTTATAATTTCACTTTTTTCAGTAAACTTATTCATTAAAGATTTAACCAATAAAGATCCAAAAGAGGTTGTTATTGATGAGTTTATTGGTCAATCAATACCAATTTGCCTTTATGAAATTGCCCATAAAGAACCAACGGATCCAGCAAGGGTGCTAACCTTTTATTTTATAATGTTTATTCTTTTTAGAATTTTTGATATCGCAAAACCCTACCCTGTAAGTTATTACGATAAAAACTTTAAGAATAGCTTTGGTGTTATAATGGATGATGTTTGTGCTGGATTATATGTAGTAGCAATTCTTGTCTTTTATATGATTATAACCTCATGAGTAATTTATCCTTAAAAATTGTAAAGTTACTAACTAAAAAGAAACTAACAGTATCATTTGCAGAGTCTTGCACCGGTGGACTTTTAGCAAGTTCAATTACATCTATTAGCGGGTCATCTAAAATATTTAATATGGGACTAGTAACTTATTCTAATAATGCAAAAGTAAAATTGCTTCAAGTTCCAAAAAAAACTATTACAAAGTATGGAGCAGTTAGTTATGAAACCTGTTTATCAATGGTAAAAAATTTAAGTAAAATAAGTAAAGCAAACATATCAATATCCATCACTGGTGTTGCGGGACCGAATGGTGGTACAAAAGCAAAACCAGTTGGACTAGTTTATATAGGTCTTAAAAAAGGAAGTAAAATAATAGTAAAGAAAAACTTATTTAAAAGTAAGAAAAGAATTTCAATTCAAAAAGCTACTGTGAAGCAAGCACTTAAAATGATTTTAAATATATTATAGACTTTCAGCTCTTTTCTGAAATGCATCAGCTATTTTTTCAAGACCAAATTGAAATGACTTGGTCATTAAAATATTCAAAAATTTATTTTTAATTTCAAAATCAACATCAAAAGTCACTTCTGTTTGATTTCCCTGCTCCTGAAATTTCCAATTATTTTCTAAATAATTTAAAGGACCGTCAATATTTGTCACAAAAATTGTATCATCTTTTTTATTGAATTTAACATCGCTTTTATAGGTATCTACAAAAGGTCCTTTTCCTATTGTTAAATCGGCAACTATAAGTGTTAAATCTCCATCTTGTATTTTTTCATAAACTTTTGAACCCTGGCAGAATGGAACAAATTCAGGGTATTTTTCAATATCTAAAACAAATTCTATAAGTTTGTCTTTTCTGTTATCAATTAATCTCTTAACTGACGCTTTTGGCATTAATGAATATTTTTTCTATTATTTTTAAGTTTATTAAAATCTTCGTCAGCATGATAAGAAGATCTTGTTAAAGGTGATGAAGATACTAATAAAAATCCCTTAGATTTTGCTATTTTTCCTAGCTCTTTAAATTCATCAGGATGGTAATACCTATTTAATGGAAAGTGTTTGGCTGAAGGTTGAAGATATTGACCTATAGTTAAGAAATCAACTTCTGCAGATCTTAGATCATCCATAACTTGAATTATTTCATCTTTTGTTTCTCCAAATCCAACCATAATTCCTGATTTTGTAAAAACATTTTTATTGAATTTTTTTGAATTTTTTAAAAGTTCTAATGATCCAAAATATCTTGCCCCTGGTCTAACTTTTAAATAAAGACTTGGAACAGTTTCAATATTGTGATTAAAAACATCAGGGTTTGCTTCCAATACTCTTTTATAAGCTTCTCCTTTTCTTAAAAAATCAGGTGTTAAAACTTCAATTGTAGTATTTGGATTTTTTTTCCTTGTTGCAATAATAACATCATGAAAATGGTTTGATCCACCATCCGAAAGGTCGTCTCTATCAACAGATGTAATTACAACATGTCTTAAACTTAATTTGTTAACTGCATTTGCTATTTTAATTGGCTCATATTGATCCAATTTTTCTGGTTTTCCTGTTTTAACATCACAAAATGCACATGCTCTCGTGCATGTGTCGCCCATTATCATAAGTGTTGCGTGCCTTTTGCTCCAGCATTCAGTAATATTAGGGCAGTTTGCTTCCTGGCAAACTGTTACAAGATTATCTTTATTAACAACTGTTTTAGTTAAAAAAAACTCCTTACTATTTAGTAGCTTAGATCTAATCCACTCAGGTTTCTTTTTGATAGGATTAATCGGTTTATTAACTTTTTCAGGATGTCTTGGTCTATTTTTGATTTTCATTGTTTTTGATTATATAGGTAGTCTCGCCTTCTTTTCCAAATAAAAACTTTTCTCTTATTAATATTTCTATGAAATCTAGATCTATATTTTCTGTCAAAAGTGAATTTTTGTGGTCTAAATCTTCTATTTTGTTATTTAGATTAATTTGATCATTTTTTAGTTGTTCATACACATCTTTCTTTTCCATATAAGAAATTAGGCCTCTTTCCCCATCTAATAAATTAAAGGCGAAATAGATAAATAGAAAAGTAATAATTAGAACAAAATAGTTATTTTTTAATTTTTCAAACATTAATTAATTTTATTCATTTTAGCTGATCTACCAAGATCTTCTTCAATACGAATTAGTTGGTTATATTTTGCAATTCTCTCTGATCTTGCTAGGGATCCAGTTTTGATTTGATTTGAATTAGTGCCTACTGCTAAATCAGCAATAAATGTGTCTTCAGTATCACCAGATCTATGGGAGATGATGGTTTTAAAACCAATAAGTTGGGCAAATTTTATTACTTCTAACGTTTCGGTTACAGTTCCTATTTGGTTCAACTTTATTAAAATACTATTTGCAGATAAGTTTAGAAAGCCTATTTTTAATCTTTCAAGATTTGTTACAAAAAGATCATCACCTATTATTTGTATTTTATTTTTTGTTCCATTTACAAATTTAGACCATGCCTTCCAATCATCTTCACCAAATGGATCCTCAATTGATTTAATTTGATATTTTTTAATTAATTGCAAGTATTTTTTTATTGATTGGTCAACACTTATATAATTTTTAGAATGAATTGAATAATTGCCTTTTTTAATTAATTCATTTGCTGCAACATCTAAACAAATAGATATATCTTTACCATTTTTAAAACCAGATTTTTTGATCGCTTGAACTATTAGCTTTAAAGCACTCTCATTATCGTTTATCATTGGTGCAAAGCCTCCTTCATCACCTACATTAATAGAGTGACCAGCTTTTTTTAATAATACTTTTAAATTATTTATTACTAAAAAACACATTCTAACTGCTTCGTTAAATGATTTTGCTTTATCAGGTCTAATCATAAACTCTTGTATTCTAAGGCCGTTATCAGCATGCGCACCCCCATTAATAATATTCATTAAAGGAAGAGGGAGTTTAAAATTTTTTTTAACAATAAAATTTTTATATAAAGGTATTTTTTTAACTTTTGCTGATAATTTTTTTGCGGCCATGGATACAGCTAATATTGTATTCGCACCTAACTTTGTTTTTTGTTTTGTGCCATCTAATTTTATAAGAATACTATCTATTTTCTCTTGATCATGGATGTTTTGATTTTTTAATTTTTTAGAAATTAAATTATTTACAGTTGCGACTGGTATTAAAACACTTTTTCCTAAATGTTTTTTATTACCTTTGTCTCTTTTTTCATAAGCCTCAAAAGTTCCAGTTGATGCACCAGAGGGACAAATTGCAGAAGCACTTAAATTATTAACGAATATTTCAGCCTCAATGGTGGGATTTCCTCTACTATCATATACTTGTCTAGCAACGACTCTTTTGATTTTGCTCATTAATTACTTTTTAACTAAATTATCAATTTCTACAATTTGATTAATTAGCTCGTCTAATTTGTCTAAAGGGACCATGTTTGGACCATCTGATGGAGCATTATCAGGGTCCTGATGTGTTTCCAAAAAAATAGCTGCAACGCCTACAGCAACTGCTGCTCTCGACAAATACTCAACAAATTCTCTTTGACCACCACTTTTTTCACCTAGACCACCAGGTTGTTGCACTGAATGAGTTCCATCAAAGACTACTGGATAACCATTTTTTGCCATGATAGGAATAGATCTCATATCTGAGACCAATGTATTATAACCAAAGCTAGCTCCTCTTTCAGTTACTAAAATATTTTCGTTACCACTATCAGAAATTTTTTTGGTTACATTAACCATATCCCATGGTGCTAGGAATTGACCCTTTTTCACATTAATGATTTTATTAGTTTTAGCAGCAGCAATTAACAAATCTGTTTGTCTACAAAGAAATGCCGGTATTTGTAGAACGTCTACGTGATGAGAAACTAAGGAACATTGTTCTTCATTATGTATATCAGTAAGAACAGGTACGTTAATATCTTTTTTGATTTTATCAAATACAGGTAGGGAGTTTTCTAGACCAGCTCCTCTTTTGCCTTTCAAACTTGTTCTATTTGCTTTGTCAAATGAAGTTTTATAAATGAAACCAATATTATATTTATCTGTAATCTCTTTAATTTTTCCTGCCATATCTAAAGCATGCTGCTCTGTCTCGAGTTGACAAGGTCCAGATATTAAACAAATTTTATTTTTGTTTGAAATTTCTATACCGTTACAATTTATTACTTTATTTTCCATTAAAAGATTTTGCAGCTTTAATAAATGATGAGAATAAAGGGTGAGGATTTAAAGGTCTAGATTTAAATTCTGGATGAAATTGAACTCCAATAAACCATGGATGATTTTTAAGTTCGATGATTTCAGGTAATTGATTGTCGGGAGAAATTGCTGAAAACATCAAACCTTTTTTTTCAAATTTTTGCATTAAATTTATATTGACCTCATATCTATGTCTGTGTCTCTCTTTAATCATGTTGGATTTATAGATTTTTTTTATGGCAGAATTATTTCTTAGTTTTGCCTCAAATAAACCTAATCTCATTGTTCCTCCAAGGTTTTTATCAGTTCCTTTTATTATTTTTCCATCTTTGTTCCATTCATCAATTAATCCTATTACTGGAAAGCAATTTTTATCTAATTCACTAGAGCCGGCTTTTTTAATTTTTAAAATATTTCTTGCAAACTCAATCATTGCCATTTGCATTCCAAAGCATATACCTAGAAAAGGTATTTTTCTCTCTCTAGCATATCTAATTGCTTCAATTTTTCCCTCTGTTCCTCTTTTACCAAACCCTCCAGGAATCAATATTCCCGATACATTCTTTAATTTTGGTTTAATTTCTTTTGATCTAAGTTTATCTGACTCAATTCTTATTAAGTTTACTTTAACTTTATTTGCAATTCCCCCATGCGTAAGAGCCTCATCAAGTGATTTATAAGCATCTTTTAAGTTTACATATTTGCCTATAATAGCAATATTCACTGTTCTTTTGGTTTTTAAAACTATATTTGTAATTTTTTTCCATGGTAGCAAGTTTGGTCTTTTTTTAGATTTTATCTTAAAGAATTTTAAAACTTGCTTATCTAATTTTTGATTAAAAAAACTTATTGGGGCTTCATAAATGGTTTTTACATCAACTGTTTCTATAACATTAGCAATGTCCACATTACAAAATAATGATATTTTTCTTCTTTGATCTAAAGGAATAGACTGTTGAGACCTACAGATAACTATATCAGGTTGAATTCCTATACTTCTTAATTCTTTAACAGAATGTTGAGTTGGCTTTGTTTTAATTTCATCTGAAGATTTTAAAAATGGAACAAATGTTAAATGAATAAATAATGATTTTGATCTGCCATTATCATTTGAAAATTGTCGTATAGCTTCTAAAAATGGTAAACTCTCAATATCACCAACTGTTCCTCCAATTTCACAAATTACAAAATCTTCATTTGTTATATCTTTTTTTATAAACTCTTTAATTCTATCTGTAACATGCGGGATTACTTGAACTGTTTTCCCGAGATAACCTCCTCTTCTCTCTTTTTTTATGATATCACTATAAATTCTACCTGTAGTAATGTTGTCAGATTGTTTGGCTGAAATATTTGTAAATCTCTCGTAATGTCCTAAATCTAAATCTGTCTCAGCCCCATCGTCAGTTACAAAAACTTCACCATGCTGAAAAGGACTCATTGTTCCTGGATCTACATTTAAATATGGATCCATTTTTCTTATTCTCACCTTATAGCCTTGTGATCTAAGCAAATATCCGAGCGATGCTGATGACAAACCTTTACCAAGTGATGAAACCACGCCGCCAGTGACAAATATATATCGCGCCATGGAATTATGTTATAGCCAATGATTTATAAAAATAAAAGTATTAATTATTATTTTCTGGTAATTTAGGAGCATCATCTGCATTTTCTTCTATTTTATCAATTACAGAAGTGTTTGAAGGAAGATCTCCTCGTGAAATAATAGTTAATCCAAGACTACAAATTATGAATAATGTTGCAACTATCGCCGTTGCTTTAGTCATGAAGTTCCCTGCAGACCTTGAAAACATAAAGTTATCTTGAGATACTCCGATACCCAAGGCTCCACCTTCAGATTTTTGAAACAAAACAAGTAAAACTAAAATAGCTGCAAGTAATATATTTATAATTAATAGTATGTTTTCCACGGTGCCTAATTAATTGATTTTTTCATTATATCAATAAATATTTTTTCATTTGTTGATGCTCCACCAATCAAAAAACCATTAATATTATTGATTCTCATTAAATTTTTTATATTTTTCGGATTAACAGAGCCACCGTATAAAATTTTAGATTTAGTATTATTTTTTGAAATCTTCAAAGTATCTTTAATAAATTTTATATTTTTTGTTAAGTCATTTTGAGTAGGTATAATACCTGAACCAATAGACCAAACAGGCTCATAAGCAATTATAATATTATTTAAATTATTTATATTTTTTAAACCTTCAAGTAATTGTTTTTTTAAAACAGATTTTGTTTTATTATTTTTTTTTTCGATCAATTTTTCACCAATACAAAATATGACATTTAATTTTTCACTTAGTGCTGCTTGAATTTTTAAATTAATTTTTTTATTATTATTTATTGTCCTTGTTTCTGAGTGTCCAATTATTACAAATTCACATCCTAAATCTTTTATCATCTTTGAACTGACAGCTCCTGTGAAAGGTCCATATTTTGAATGAGAATGACAATCTTGGGCACCTATTTTAATATTTGAATTCTTAGTTTTATCTAAAAAGGATTTAATCAATGTATAAGGTGGGCAATAGATAATATTGAGTTTACGTTTCTTTATTTTTGAATAACTTATGACTTTTTTTAATGAATTAACTGACTTGATCGACCCAAACATCTTCCAGTTAGCAACGAAATACATATTATTATTTGTCATACTGATTAATATAATTTATATGTTTATTTTTTTTTAGATCAATAAATAAAGACTATAAAATATGATTGGTAAATTAAGAGGTTTTTCAAATTCTAAACTTGCGGGTGTGCTTGTAGGAATAATTATTATACCATTTGTATTTTGGGGAATGGGGAGTGTATTTAGCGGAGGCAACACAAACAATGTTGCGAAAATTAATAATGAAGCTATTTCTTCGAAAGATTTTGTAAATTTTATAAACGAGTCAAGACTTACTAATGATATTATTAAAGCAAACTTAGATAATAATATTATAGAACAAATATTATCAGAACTTATATCTGAAAAATTAATTGAAATGGAAATAAAAAAATTAAATGTATCTCTATCAGAGGAAGCATTAGCAAATAAAATTAGATCTAATTCAATTTTACTAGATGATAATAAGAAATTTTCTAGAACTAAATACGAAAAATTTTTATTAGAAAATAATCTTACAGCCTCCAGTTTTGAAAATTCACTAAAAAACCAAGAGTTAAAGAAAAATTTATTTAAATATATAAGTGGTGGAATTAAATCTCCATATTTTTTAAAAAATAAAATATTTATAAGTGAAAATAAAAAAATTGATGTTGAATTTTTAGACCTGGATTTAGTTCATGACAAAACAGTAACAACATCAGAAATAGAGGATTTCATTAAAGATAATGAAGATATGTTAAAATTAGATTTTATTGATTTATTTTATGCAAAAATAACACCACAAAACTTGATAGAAATTGATGAATTTAACGATGAATTTTTTAACAAAATAGACGAAATAGAAAATAGTATTCTAAATGGATCAAATTTGAAAGAAATTAATGAGATTTATAATTTCAATCTAAATGAGATAAATAATTTTGTATTAAATGATAATTCCGATGAAGTACTGCAGGAAATATACTCGAAAAGAAATGGGGATAAAACACAATTGATCGACAAGAATGACTATTTTTTAATTTTTGAAATCTCAAAGATAAATAAAAAAATTCCAAATATAAAAGATACTTATTTTTTAGAAAGTGTAAAAAAAAATGTTGTTTTAAAAAAAAAGTTTGAATTTAATAAAAATCTTTTCGAAAAAATTGATGAGAAAATATTTAACGACGATGAATTTATTAAAATATCAAAAGATAAAAATAATATTAAATCTGTTACAATTGAAAGTCTTAATGATAATCAAGTTTTTGACACAGATTCGGTAAATCTTATTTATACTTTACCAAATAAAAGTTTTACATTAGTAACTGGACAAGAAGATAAAGTCTACTTGACAAAAATAAATAATATTTATTATTCTGACATAGATAAAAATTCTGATAATATTAAAGAATATTCAGAAAAATCAAATAATGATATAATCAATGATATCTACACATCATATGATCTATCGTTAAATTCAAAATACAAAGTAAAAATCTTTAATCAGACAATTGATAGAGTAAAAAATTATTTTAGATAATGTTGAATATTAGTCTTAAGTTATTTAAGAAAAATCACATAAAAAATATAAATCAAGTTCTTTATTACTCAATCAAAACAAATGGTATTAAAGAAATAGATAATTTAATTAACAGTTTTTTAAATGTAAGAAATAGCTTCATATTCGAGTCAGTTGAAAAAGGTTTTATAAAAGGCCGATATACTATTTTTGGTAAAAATCCTGATAAAATATGGGAATTTAACAATAACAACTGCATTTTAAATTATGAAAATAAAAAGAAGAAATTAAAAGGAACGCCAAAATATAATATTGAAAAAATAATTGAAGATTTTAATTTTAAAATACCTAAAGAACTGCCCCCAATTAGCTCAATTATTTCTGGGTATTTCTCTTACGATACAATAAGATATATAGAAAAAATTCCAAACACTACAAAAAATGATTTAAAAATTCCTGATGCAAGGATTTTAAGACCAAAGAATCTAGTAATTTTTGATAATGCTGAAAAGAAATTATTTTTCGTAGTTAATTGTTTTTCTGATGAAAAGATCAACAATTATCAAGCAAAGTATGAACAAATTCAAAAAGAAATTGAGGAGATGATTTTTCTAGCAAACTATAATTTTAATACTAAATCCTTAAAAAATAAGATTTCTAAACCAAAAATTAATTCAAATATCTCCAAAAAAAAATTTCTAAGAAATGTTATCAAGGCTAAAAATTACATTAAAATCGGAGATATTTTTCAAGTTGTTCTAAGCCAAAGGTTTGAAACTGATCTTACTAAAAGTCCACTTGATATTTATAAAAAATTGAGAATTACTAATCCTTCTCCTTTCATGTATTTTTTTAACTTTGAAGATTTTCAAATCATAGGCGCGAGTCCTGAAATACTTGTAAGGCTAAGGGATAACAAAATAACTATTAGACCTATTGCTGGAACAAGACCCAGAGGTAAAAATAAAAAGGAAGACAAATTTTATGAAAAGGATCTTTTAAAGGATAAAAAAGAGCTTTCTGAACACTTAATGCTTCTTGATCTTGGCAGAAATGATACTGGAAAAGTTTCTAAAATTAATTCTGTTAAGGTTACTGAAAGTTTTAAGATAGAGCGATATTCACATGTAATGCATATAGTCTCTAATGTTGAAGGTGTATTTAATAAAAAATTTGGTAAATTTGATACATTATTAGCTGGTTTTCCTGCTGGAACGGTATCAGGTGCACCTAAAATAAGAGCTATGGAAATTATTGATGAATTAGAGACAACAAGAAGAAAAGTTTATGCAGGAGGTATTGGTTATTTTTCTGCAAATGGTGATTTTGATACTTGCATCGCACTTAGAACAGCAATTTCAAAAAATAAAAAATTTTACGTACAGTCAGGTGCAGGAATTGTTGCTGATAGTAAACCAATTAATGAATTTAATGAAACAGTTAATAAAGCAAAAGCTTTAATTAAGGCTTTGGAATAAGGATTATGAAAATAATTTTAATTGATAATTATGATAGTTTTACATTCAATTTATATCACTATCTTTCATCCTTTTCTAAAGTGGATGTTTTTAGAAATGATAAAGTAGATCATCATTATATTTTGAAAAATGGGTACAATAAAATTGTAATATCCCCAGGACCTGGAAACCCTAATCAATCTGGAAATTGTTTAAAGATAGTTAAAAATTTGTATAAAAAAATGCCAATTCTTGGTGTTTGCTTAGGTCATCAAATCATTGGTCAAATATTTGGTTCTAGAATAATTCAAGCTAAAAAACTTGTTCATGGAAAAACAAGCAATATTATAAATAAGAAAATTGGTATTCTTAGTAATTTACCAAAAAATTTCACAGCAACTCGATATCATAGTTTAGTAATTGAAAGAAAATCTTTATCTGAAGATTTAAAAATTACATCTAGTACACCCGATGGGACAATTATGGGTGTTATGCATAAGGAATATAAAATCCACGGAGTTCAATTTCACCCTGAAAGTATTAAAACAAAATACGGTTTAAAAATTTTAGAGAACTTTATAAAAGAGTAATAATGGATCAATATTTAGAAAAGCTCAGAAATAAAATAAATTTAAATTTTGATGAAAGTAAAAATGCATTTAAGACTTTAATGAATGGTGAGGCAAGTGATCAACAAATTTACGATTTTTTAACTTTATTATCAGATAAAGGTGAGGTTTCTGATGAAATAGCTGGAGGTGTATATATATTAAGAGATAAGTCAAAAAGAGTAAAAGCTGAAGATTGCATTGATACTTGTGGTACTGGTGGAGATGGAAAAGATACTCTAAATATTTCAACTGCATCAGCGCTGTTGTTAGCAAGTATGGGCGTTAAAGTAGCTAAGCATGGAAATAAAGCAGTTTCATCAAAATGTGGGTCAGCTGACGTTCTTGAAGCCTTAAATATAAATATCAACTTAGAACCAAAACAAATCGAGGAACAGATTAAAAATAATAATTTTGGCTTTATGTTTGCTCCAAATTATCATTCAGCAATGAAATATGTTGGTCCAACAAGAAAAAAAATAGGAAAAAGGACTATTTTTAATATGATAGGTCCATTAAGTAGCCCAGCACTTGTTGAAAGGCAGGTAATTGGTGTTTTTGATAATAAACTTTTAAAAATTTTTGCGAATGCTCTAAAAAATTTAAATTTAAAATTTGCGTGGATTGTAAATAGTGAAGATGGTCTAGATGAAATATCGCCTTACGCCAAAACTAATATTGTACAATTAAAAAATAATGAAATATCTGAGTTTATAATTGACCCAAATGAATTAAATATTAATGCTGATAAATTTGAAAATTTAATTGGAGATGACGCTAAATTTAATTCTGGTAAAATTTTAAATATTTTTGAAGGTGAAGATAATGATTTTTCAAAAGCTGTATGTTTGAATGCTGCAGCAGGGTTAATAATATCTGAAAAATATGATGATTTTAAAATTGCTTTTAATTATACTAGAGGTTTTATTAAGTCTGGAGCAGCGTTCAAATTTATAAAAAGTTTACAAAATGTCTGAAAATATCCTTCAGAAAATAATTGATCAAAAGAAAACTAAAATTGAAAAATTAAAACTTGAAATTGATATAAAGAGATTATTGCATGCAATAAGTGAGAAGGACGTTTTTTTTGATTTTAAAAAGAAAATACAAACGAAAAACTCAGAAAATAAAATATCCATAATTGCTGAAATAAAAAAAGCAAGTCCATCTGCAGGTATTTTAATAGATGACTATGACCCGGTTAAAATTGCCAATATATATAATTCTAAGAATGTCACATGTTTGTCTGTATTAACCGAAGAAGATTTTTTTTTAGGAAATCTATCTCATATTTCTGAAATTAAAAAAAAAATTGAATTACCCATTCTTTGTAAAGATTTTTTTGTTGATAAATTTCAAGTACCTTTAGCAAAAAGCTATGGAGCTGATGCAATTCTGATTATATTAGCCGGTGTATCTGAAAAAACTGCTGATGAAATTTACGAAGAAGCTTTAAAGTATAATATGAGTGTAATTGTTGAAGTTCATACAGTTGAAGAGGCAGAAAAATCAATAAAATATACGGATGCTTTAATTGGTATAAATAACCGAAACCTAAAAACTCTTAAAACTGAGATAAATACAACTTATGATATATATGATGTTGTTTCAAATCACTCTTCCCCTCTAATTTCTGAGAGTGGTCTAAAAACAAAAGATGAATTGCTTGATATAAAAAACAGGACCTCAATAAGCACTTTTTTAATTGGTGAATCACTTTTAAAAGATTTAGAAAATAATAATATTTTTTCCCTTTTATAGAAATTTTCCACGATTTATCATACTTTTTAGCTGTTGTATAAATTGAGGAACTTTTATAGAACATCAATGTACTTAATTTGTTCTATGTTAACTAAAAAACAAAAAAACTTACTTCTCTTTATCAACAAAAAGTTGAGATCTACAGGTGTGTCCCCTTCTTACGAGGAAATGAAAGAGTCCTTAAATTTAAAATCAAAATCTGGCATTCACAGACTTATTAGCGCATTAGAAGAAAGAGGCTTCATTAAAAGATTAGCCCACAAAGCAAGAGCATTAGAAGTAATTAAGTTACCTGAAACTGCATCTGCGAACGATATTTATAACAGTTTTTCTCCAAGCGTTATTAAGGGAGGACTAGATGAGGAAGATTTAAATAATTCTAACGATACGGAAGTCCCTGTTCTTGGAAAAATTGCTGCAGGAACTCCGGTTGAGGCTATACAGAATGAAGTTTCAAGAATTCCACTGCCAGCAAATATTGAAAAAGATGGAGAATTTTTTGGTTTAAAGGTCCAAGGGGACTCTATGATTGAAGCTGGAATCAATGATGGTGATACTGTTATTGTCAAAAAAGCAGATACTGCAGATAATGGAAAAATTGTAGTAGCTTTAATTGATGATCATGAGGCTATGTTGAAAAGAATTAGAAGAAAAGGTAAAACTGTTGCATTAGAAAGTGCAAATAGAAATTACGAAACAAAAATTTTTGGCCCAGATAGAGTGAAAGTTCAGGGAATTCTTGTATCTTTATATAGAAACTTTCAGTAAAATAGTCTAAATAAATCCCATGAAAAAAGTAGCAACTAGATTTGCTCCTTCTCCTACTGGTCCTCTTCATATTGGTGGAGTAAGAACAGCTCTATTTAATTGGTTATATTCAAAAAATAAATCAGGTAAATTTTATTTAAGGATAGAAGATACTGATAAAGAAAGATCTAAAGAAGAACATAAAATTCAAATAATTAATTCTCTAGAATGGATGGGAATAGAATATGATGGAGAGGAGTATATTCAATCAAAAATGATTAGTGAACATGTTTCTATTGCTAAAAGATTATTGGAAAATGGAAATGCCTATAAATGCTTTTGTAGTGCAGAGGAAATAGACGAGCAAAAGAAAAGGGCCAAACAAAAAAGAATTCCCTACGTTTATAATAGAAAATGGAGAAATATGACTGAAGATCAAGCCCCAAAAGATATAAAGCCAGTTATAAGATTTAAAAGTAAAATAGAAGGCACTTCTCTACTAAAAGACTTAGTTCAAGGAGACGTAGAGATTGAAAATAATACTATTGAGGATTTTGTTATTTTAAGAAATGACGAAACGCCAACGTATAATTTATCTGCGTCAGTTGATGATCACAATATGAGAATGACTCATATTATAAGAGGAGATGATCATAAAATTAATACTTTTAAACAAATACAGATATATGAAGCACTAGGATGGGATATTCCACAATTTGCTCATATACCTCTTATTCATACAATAGACGGTAAGAAATTATCAAAAAGAGACAATGCCTCAACATTAGAAGATTACTCAAAAATTGGCATTCTACCTGAGTCTCTAAGAAATTACCTACTTAGGTTAGGATGGTCTTATAAAGATAAGGAAATTTTTAGCTTAGATGAAAGTATAAAACTTTTTGATTTAGAAGGAATAGGTAAATCACCTTCAAAACTTGATATGAGTAGAATTCTTTCTATGAATGAATATTACATTAAAAATAGTGAGGAAAATATATTGTACAAAAAGTTAAAAGAATATTGTGAAATGTATAAAGATAGAATTCAAGAAGATAAAGAAAATACAATAAAGAGGTCTTTAACTTTTTTAAAAAATAAAGCAAAAACACTTGAGGATATATTTAACAATTCTAAATACATATTAAATGATAAAGTTATTTTTAACGACAATGATAAAGAGCTGATAAACGATGAAGCAAAAAAAATAATACATTTATTTAAAGATAAGATTTCAGAATTAGAAACTTTTGATAGAGAAAATTTAGAACAAATCGTAAAAGGGTTAATAAAATCGAGTAATACAAATTTCAAAGGTGTTGGTCAGCCATTACGAATAATGTTAACAGGATCTAAATTTGGTCCTGGAATATATGATATAATATTATCTCTTGGAAAAAACGAGGTAATAAAAAGATTAGGAAATATAGGATAAGATAATATTTGATGCTTCTTCAGACGAAGAGCTAGGAGAGGTCAAAGTTTCAAGAGTTTTTTTTATTTCATCTTTTTGTTTGGAAATTAAATCTGGTTTTTTTAGAAAATAGTAAACACACTTAAATATTTCATCAGCATTACATTCGGATTGTATTAACTCTGGAATAACTTCTCTATTATTGATAATATTTATCATATTAACAAATTTTATATTTAGTAGAAATTTTGCTAAATAAAAATTTATAAAATTCATCTTATAAATGATTACTGATGGAATATTCATTTTACACACTTCTAAGGAAACTGTTCCAGATTTTACTACCGCAAAAATTGATTTCTTTAAAACAGCAGTTTTAATTTTATCATCACTTATAATTTCTAGATTTTGTATAGATTCTTTTAAAATATAACTCGATATTATTTCTTTATTTTTATCAGTTGCATGAAATATAAAATTATAATTAGGATCCTTGATATTCATTTTTTTTATAAAATTAATTAGAATTGGCATGTGATAAAAAATCTCTGAGTTTCTACTTCCAGGAAAGATTGATATAGTATTTTTTTTATCTAAAAATTGGTCTATTTGGATATTTTTATTAATTTTTTTATCCAACAAAGGATGACCTACAAATGTATTGGTCAGTTTTTCTTTATCAAAATATTCCTTTTCAAACTTAAAAAGTAATAAAATATGGTCTAAAAATTCCTTCATTTTCTTAACTCTTCCCTCTCTCCATGCCCAAACTTTGGGTGCAATAAAATGAATTATTTTTATTTTTGGATTTTTCTGTTTTACTAATTTTGCTACTCTTAATGTAAAATCTGGACTATCAACACTAAATAAAATATCTGGGTTAAATTTTAAGATTTCATTAACAGTATCTTTTATTTTACGTTTTATTTTAAAAAAATTTAATAATACATCGGTAAAAGCTATAAAGGTGATTTCTTTTTGGTCATAGATTGTCTTAATGCCTAACTTTTCTAAGTTTGCACCACCAACACTTAAAAATTCTAAATCAGTTCTTTTTGTTTTTATTTGTGATATTACCTCAGACGCTAATTTATCTCCCGAGGGTTCGCCTGTAAGAACAAAAATTTTTTTCATAAAGAAATAAGAAAAAGTTTATTCTGATTAGCATATTTAATACAGACTTCTTTATTTAATATAATATTTTGATTTGATTTAACCACAATTCCTTTGATGCCAACTTTATTACAATCTTTAAATGTATCTATTCCTATTGTTGGTAAGTCTACCCTTAAATCTTGTTTTGCTTTAGGCATTTTTATTAGAGTACCTTTTTTTATTTTAGATTTAGGGACAGATTTTATCATTTCTTTTGTGCCTTTTCTTGTTTCTCTAGAAATGACCTTGTTGTCTCTTATAATTACTGCTTGCGTGTGATTGTATGAATTTATTTTTTTTAACGTTCTAATTCCTTTCGCTATTTCTTCTTTTTCTAGCAAATTTGGTTTAATTTTTGTATAAACTCCTTTCTTTAAAGTTAATTCTGGGTTGAAAGTATTTAATTTAATAACTTTAATTTTATTTTCGGACAAAATTTTTATTAAAACTTTTAATATTGCAGCATCTCCTAATTTTGATGCTTTAACTATTCTTGGGATATAAAACAGTCCTCTTAAATCTAACTTTAGTTTTGATATTTTAGGTTTAATTATATTTCCAGCAAATATGACTTTATTACATTTTTTCGATTTAATTAGTTTTAGTATTTCACCAAATTTACCTATATTAATGAAAAAACTATTCTTTTTTTTTTTAAATTTATTATTTTTTGTAAGATCTATAATAAAATATTTTATTTTTTTTCTCTCTATTTTTTTTAAAATTTGATTTGGTAAATCTTTTTCTCCTAAAAAAAGTCCTATCATTATTTACTAGGTGGAAGTGATATTGGCCTTTTTTTATCTGAATTTATAAATTTAAGCATTTTTTTTACAAACTCATTATTTTTAAGATCACTATTAAGTCCTTCTATATTTTCTCTAAAATTTGGAGATTTAAATATAATTTCATAAGCTAATTGTATTTTTTTAATATTTTCATTTGAAACTTTAGATCTTCTTAATCCAATAAGATTTAATCCCATTAAATTGTTTCTATTTCCCATAGATAAACCAAACGGAATTACGTCACTTAAAACCCCAGTCATACCCCCTACCATTGCAGCCTCTCCAATTCTGGAAAATTGATGTATTGCACAACTTCCTCCAACTATTGCATTATTTTGAATGGTTACATGGCCACCTACCTGAACATTATTTGCTAAAACAATATTATCCGATATCAAACAATCATGCGCTATGTGACAGTAAACCATAAATAAATTATTATCTCCAACTCTAGTAATACCACCACCTTGTTTTGTTCCAGGATTAATATTAACGTATTCTCTAAACTTATTATTATCGCCTATAACTAATGAATTTTTCTCACCTTTATATTTCAGATCTTGAGGAGGTGTTCCAATAGATGAAAAAGGATAAATTTGGTTATTCTTTCCTATTTTTGTGTTACCAACTATGTTTACATGTGAATGTAAGATTGTGTCAGTACCTATTTCAACTTCTGGGCCTATAATGCAATAAGGTCCTATTTTGACATTATCTGAAATTTTAGCTTTATCATCAACTATTGCAGTTTTGTGGATCACAAATAATAAATAACAAATTTATTATTTAATACTTATCAACTATTACTACTAATTATTACTTTCTGTCTACGATCGTTGCAGACCACTGGGCATCCGCCATTTTCTTATCTCCTACAAATGCTGTTCCTTTATATTTCCAAACTCTTCCATGTGATCTAATTGCCTCAATATTTAGTTCTAAGACACAATCGGGGATAACAGGGTTTCTGAATCTTGCCTTTTCAATAGTCATCAGAAAAACTAACTTATTATCATAAGTAGATTTATCTAATCCATTTGCTGTTAAGGCTGCTGCAGCCTGTCCAAAGGCCTCAACTATTAAAACTCCTGGCATTACTGGTTCTCCTGGAAAGTGACCATTAACAAAAAAACTATCTTTTTTTACATTTACTATTGCGGTAGCAGAAAATAGTTTTTTTATGTTTTTAAGCTCATCAATTAAAAGCATTGGTTCTCTGTGGGGCAGAAGTTCCTTTATCTGATTTCTATTTAAACTAGTCATTTTTTTTTTGTTCCTTTAAAAATTTTCTAATATTTTTTGCAGGATAACCCATCACTTTAGTATTTGAAGGAATATTATTAATTACCCCACTTCCCCCACCAATTTGCACATTATCTCCTATAGTTAAGTGCCCTGAAATTCCAGCTTGTCCACCAATCATTACTCTGTTACCTATTTTTGAACTACCAGCAAATCCAACTTGCCCTGTTATTATACAGTTTTTCCCAATTTTTACATTATGAGCGATATGAACTTGGTTGTCTAAAAAAGTTCCATCACCTATTTCAGTGTTTGAAAGTGAGCCTCTATCAATAGTATTATTGCAACCTATCTCTACGTTATTTCCTATTATAACTGCACCAATATGTGGATATCTGATATTAACTTTTTTACCTGGGAAGAATCCAAAACCTTTTTTACCAATAATTGCACCATCAAGTATATTTGTGTTATTTCCTATTAAACTATTTTTTAGTATTACATTATTTCCAATATTACAGTTATCACCTATAACAATATTACTCTCTATAATTGTGTTATGTCCCACGTTACAATTTTTACCAATTTTAACATTTTTACCTACAAGTATATTTTTTCCAAAGTTTGATTTTGAATATTTTTTTTTATCGATACTGCTTAATTTATAATCTGGAGTGTCTTCAATTGAATCTGGATAGAATAATGATGTAATTTTTGCTACAGCCAAGAGAACATTTTCTACTTCAATTATTTTAATTCTATTGGGTACAAAATTTATTAATTTTTTATTTGTAATTATTAATTGAGATTTTGTTTTTTCAACTAATTTTTTATATTTTATTGAATTGAAGAAAGTAATATCATTTTTATTAGCTGTTTTTAATTCTTTAATATCATTTATACTAATATTTTTTTTGTATTTTTTTATTTTTAGAGAAAGAAGAATGTCATTAATTTTTATGTTATTTTTTTTTTTAAAAAAAAGATTTGACATTTAAAATTTTAATTTTTCAACACTATCATCAAGTAAAGCAATAATTTGGTCTGTAATATCAAGGTTTTTTTTACCGACGATAATATTTTTTTTTGGAATAACTATTGAAATTGAATTTAAATCAACAAATTTAGTAATAATTGGATTTAATATTTTTAAAATTTTTTTTGTGTTATCAATTTTGAATTGTTTAAGGTCATCGTAGGAAGACTGTTTATCAGATCTATACTTTTGAACTTCCTTAGTTAAAATCTTCAACTTATTTTCAAAATCTTCTTTGTTTAAAATATTTTGTTGGGCTATTAATGATTTTTCTTTATTTTTAAGAGCATTTTCTATGTTGGTATACATATCTTTATATTCTAGTTGTTTATTTGCTATATGATCATTTAAGAATTTTCCAACCTTTGATGATTTTAATATTAAATTTATATCAATATATGCAATTTCAGCTTTAACAGAAAAAGTTAAAAAAGTTAAAAAAATAATTATAAAGGTTGATTTTATTTTCATTTTAAAAAGAAGTTCCAATTCTGAATCTAAAAGATTCAGTCTCATCAGTTGACTCTTTTGTAATTGGTATGGCATATGAAAATGATAGAGGGCCAATTATTGTAAACCAATTTACTGATATTCCTGTTGATGACCTTATTTTGCTTGATTCTAATGAACTGTCATAGTCTACTTCTCTTAGAGTGGCTGCATCAAAAAATAAATTGAGATCTATATTCTCGTTACCACTTAAAATATTAGGAAGTGTTGAGTTTAAATTTAAAGCTGACCCAAAATTTCCTCCTACGTACTCTTCTCCATCTTTTGGTCCAATTTTTCCACTCTCAAAACCTCTAAGTCTACTACTTGGAATATATACTCTTCTTGATACTCTCACATCATCATCAATTGAATTTACTGACTTAAAGAAAAACTTACCTGATAAGATTAAATTATCAGATATTGAATTATACTTTGATAAACTAATAGTATTTTCCACTGATAAATCATCAGAATAAACAGGTAATACTTGATTAAAACTTATTTTATGACCATCTGTTGGTTGATAATTTTGGTCAAGTTTATTCAGTGTCAAATTATAAGAAAATAAATTTTCCAAATAGTCACCCTCTTGCTTTCTCTTTTGTGCTGATGCTGTTGATGTAGTTTCTAATTTTTCATAATATGCAGATATATCAAGGTTAACATAAAAATCATCATACTGTTCAAAACCTGTTCCAATTCCAAAACCCGTACGTGATGTTTTAAATCCACCTGTAGTTAAAAAATCAGAAGAGGTACTCTCTATTGTAGTATTAATGGAACGGTCTGTATTTTTAAAATTTGGATTAACTACAGAAAATTTTCCTTTGACTGCATTTTCAGAAAGAGATAAATTTGAGATTAATTTAATACCTTTCCCGAGATAGTTTTTTTCTTTTATACCAGCAGTTATTGTAGCACCTGAAGTTCCTGTGCCTGCTCCAGCAAATATTTCTCCTGTTGGAGCTTCCTCTACAATAATATCAATAATTTTTTTTTGATTATCAGATTCATCAATCTTTGTAATAGTGTCAACAGACTTAAAAATTCCTCTTGATTTTATTGCATTAATTGATTTATCAAGTAGCACTTCATTAAATGGATCTCCCTCATCTATTATAAGTGAATTTCTGATTACTTTTTCTTCAGTTATAAAGTTTCCAAATATATTAATTTGATCTACGTAAAATTGCTCTAAGTCTTTAAATTTAAAACGTATGTTGATCTTATCATTATCTACTATGGTTGGTTCGTACTCTGTATTTAAAAAAACATACTCTTTTTGTAATATAATATTATCAATCTCATCTAAAATTTTATTTATTATTTTTGATGAATACTTTTTACCTTTTAATTCTTTTATTTTTTTATCAATTTGTAAAAAATTAGTTTTGTTAAAATTTTCAGATATTTCTATAGATATATCGTTAAAAAAAAATTTCTGACCAGCATCAATATTAAATATTAATTCAAAATACTCATTATTAATATTTTTTGCGTAAGAGGATTTAATATTTGCATTGTAATACCCTTTTCTTTGATAATATTGTTTAAGTAAAACCTCATCTATTTTAATTTTTCTTTCATCTAAATACTTATTTGAAGTTATAAATTTCCAAAATCTGCCTTCTTCGGACTTAATAACATTTCGAAGTTTAGACTCTTTAAATATTTTATCGCCCTGGAAGCTGATTTTCTTGATGATGGCTCTTTTATTTAAATTAAAGTCATAAATAATATCTACAGAGTTATCTTCATTATCTACAATTTTAGTATCAATTTCTGAAAAATAAAAACCTGATGCTCTAACTATATTTAAAAGAAGATTATTTTGTTCTAATATTTTACTTTTCAAGTACGGATATTTTTCACTTTTTTTGGTAACATCTGTGAGTTGAGTTAAAATTGACTTATTTTTTACTCCATTAATTTTAATTGATTGTATAATAGGATTTTCAATTATTGAAATCTCAATTTTTTTTTTGTCTGTTAATATTTTGATGTCTTTAAAGTAATTTGTTTCATAAAGTTTTTTAATTGATAAATTAATGTCTTTATTCTTTATATCTTCACCAATTTTTAAACCGGAAAACATAATGATAGTTTCAACTGATAATCTTTCATTACCGTTTACCCTAATTTCCTGGTAAATCTGCGCATTTGAAGATGAAATTGATAATAATAAACAAATTAATGCTTTAAATTTTAATTTTCTGATTATATTTACTAAATCTTTCATTAAGATAGATGTTTATTCACATAAATATTTACTCTATCTACCATAATTTTTATATCATTAATATTTCTAGGCTTAGTAGAATAATATTTAGTAAAATAAGGTTTTTTCAATAATTTTAGCATTGTTGTTTGAAGCGATAGATAAGAAATTTTATAATCTAGGTATTTTTTAACGAGTGCATCATTTAAAGAAACAAGAATAATTTCCAAATATGTATTATTAAATTTATAATTTAGTAATTCTAATAAAGGATATTTTTTAATATCAGGTTTAATAAAATTTAGACCATTCAACATTTCATATTTAAACTTATTTTTTGAATGATTATAAGTTTTATAGTTTGCATATATAGCGTTTGCAATTGGAACTGACATATTCGTATCGTGAGCCAATAGTTTTGTTAACCCATTATTAAAATTAATTATAGCATGTAAATAAGATTTTGGATGAATCAAAATTTCAATTTGTTTTGGATTCAATTCAAATATTTTTATAGCCTCTATTACTTCAAAGATTTTGTTCATCATGGTTGCTGAGTCTATAGAAATTTTTTTACCCATTTTCCAATTTGGATGCATGAGTGCATATTTTGGATTTATATTTTTAGTTTTACTTATCTTAGTATTTAGAAATGGACCTCCAGAAGCTGTCAGATATATCTTATTAATAGTTTGAATTTTTTCTTTTTTGATTAATGACCATATAGAAAAATGCTCAGAGTCAATTGGAATAAATCTTGTATTGTTCTTAAATAATTCTTTTTTTAAAAAATTCCAACCACATATTATAGACTCTTTATTAGCTATAGCTAAATTATGAGAGTACTTTATTATATTTAAAGTTGGCTCCAATCCGTCTATTCCTGAAATTGCATTAATAGTTATATATGATTTTTTGTTATTGGTTTTGAATACTTCATCAATTGATGAAAAAACATTAATTTTTTTTAACTTAAATTTTTTATAATTTTTTAAATATTTTTCTTTATTAAAAATTACCACATTCTTTACTTTAAACTGAATTGCTTGCTTATATAATTTATTTACATTTGAGTAAGTTGTTAATAATTTTACTTTAAAGTTATTTTTATCTTTTTTTAAAATTTTTAAAGTTGTTTCACCGATTGAGCCTGTTGAACCTAGTAGGTATATATCTTTTGTCATTTAGAAAGAAATCAAAAATATGCCCACTGGGATTGCTAATAAAATACCATCAATTCTATCTAAAATACCGCCATGTCCAGGCAATATTGATCCTGTATCCTTCATTTTTGCTTTTCTTTTTAAAAATGAAACCATTAGATCTCCTAATTGCGATATTAATGAAATTATAATAATAAAAATAAAAATATTTATATCTAAAATTAAAATATTAACTTGATAATAAAATAAATAGCCAAATAATAACGAAAAAATAATGGCACCAAGCATGCCAGAGTAAGTTTTGTTAGGGCTTATTTTTGTTAATTTTTTACCACCAATTAATTTTCCAAAAATAAATCCTCCAATATCTGTTAAAATACAAATTAAGATCAAAAAAATTAATGTCATTATTTGGATATCCTTTTCCGAAGAGAAATAGATCCAAATCATTATTGAAAATATAGACAAATAAATAATGGAAAATATATTCGAACAGAATATTAGAAATAAATTATGTTTAAATATATTTTTAAACAATCGGCTAAATTCACTTATAGACACAAAATTAATCAATAATAATGAGATAAATAATATATATGAATTCTTAATGCATAAATAAATAACTAATAATAATACTATAGAGGTAAGAATTCTTTTATTAATATAGCTCATTTTATTGCGCCAAAGTTACGTCTTACTTTTGAAAAATTTAATATTATTTTTTTAAAATCTTCTTTTGTAAAATCTGGCCAAAGTTTTTTTTCAAAATATAATTCTGTATAAGAAGACTGCCAAAGAAGGAAATTACTTAATCTTTTTCTATCACCCGTCCTTATAAGAATTTCTGGATCCGGAATATTTGCAGTGTATAAATGATTGCTAATATTTTTACTATTTATCTTTAATGATAATTTTTGTAATTTTTTTATTGTATTTACAATCTCTTCTTTGGAACCATAATTTAGTGCAATATTAATCTGAATCTTATTGTTTTGTTTAGTTAATTTTTCAGCTTCTCTTAATTTTAATTTTAAAGAATTTGGAAATTTATTGATATTACCAATTATTTTTAATTTTATATTTTTTTCAATAAGATTTCTTAATTCATTATCTATATAATTTTTTAATAAACTAATAAGAAAAGTAATTTCTTTTTTAGGTCTTTTCCAATTCTCAGTGGAAAATGTATATAACGTTAAATACTTAATTTTCTGAGAGATAGCCTGATATATAATATTTTCCACAGTTTTTACTCCAACTGAATGGCCATAATTTCTTGATTTTTTTTTTTTTAATCCCCATCTTCCATTACCATCCATTATAATGGCTACATGTTTTGGAGAGTTCATATTGTCATTATATCTTTTTCTTTTACTGACACACGCTCATCTATAATTTTAATTTGATTATCTGTGTATTCTTGAATAATTCTTTCTTTTATTTTTAAATCATCTTCAGAAATTTCTTTATCTTTTAATAACTTTTTTAATTCATCGTTCGCTTCTCTTCTAATATTTCTTATTGAAACTTTGCATTTCTCTCCCATTGTCTTTATAATTTTTTTAATTTCTGATCTTCTCTCCTCACTAAGATCTGGAACTGGTAATCTTATTAATTGACCATCTATTTGTGGGTTTAAACCTAATTCGGATTTTTTAATTGCTGTGTCAATTAAAGGAACATTATTTATATCCCAAACCTGAATATTTATTGTTCTAGGTTCTGGAGTATTAATACTTCCTAATTGGTTTACTGGCATTTTTTGGCCATATACATCTACTTTAACAATATCAAGCATGCTTGCATTTGCTCTTCCAGTTCTTAATGATGCCAATTCCTGTTGAAAAACATCATATGTCTTAGACATCTTGTTATTATATTTTTTCTCTTCAAACATTACTCGCCTATTTTTAATCTTACAAATTCATTAATCTTTAACTCTTTGAAGTCTAAATTTTTTATCACATCTTTAACTTTTAATTTGGGTTCCATGACCCAATCTTGTGTCATCAAACTATTTTCTTCTTTAAATTTATTTATTTTACCAATGCTTATTTTTTTTGCAATTTCCTCAGGTTTTCCTGAATTTTTAAGTTCTTCTGCTATCATTTTAACTTCTTTATCAATTAAATCTTGATCGATTTCGTCGGCATTTAAAGCTATTGGATTCGATGCTGCTATATGCATTGATAGTTGTTTTCCAAATAAATTAACTTTATCTGATTTTTCGTCAGTTTTTAAAGATACCATTACCACCAATTTTGATACATTTTCTT
>CACJUO010000005.1 GCA_902596675.1 uncultured Pelagibacteraceae bacterium
ATATCATTTAAAATTAGAATTAATAAATCATATTAATAAATTTGTGAATTGAAATTAGAAAATAATTTAAATAAATTATATTTAATACAGGATTTTAAATAAAATAAATGGTCTAAATTGAAGTACCTTACACAATAAACATGATTATTAAATTTTTACTCTTGGTATTTTCTATATTAAGTTTATATTTTTTGGGTAATTTCTCAGTTCAACTTTTTAAGAATAAACTAAAATTTTCAAATAAATTCTTATCTGCTTCAGAGAGTATAATCATCGGACTATATTTATGGGGATCTTTTGTTTTTATTTTTAATTTTTTTTTTAAAATAAATTCAAATGAATTCTATATTTCTGCAACTTTATTTTTTTTTATAATTTTACTGCCATTTCATAAATTTGAGATTAACAAAAAACATTTAAAATATTTAGCTATTTTTACTTTACTCTCATTCCCATTAGTTCTCTCTATGGATTCAGGTTATGATGCAGGTCTATATCATTTATCCCACCAAAAAATTATAAGAGAAGAAAAGATCATTTTTGGATTATCAAGTTTTCATAATGTCTATGGTCTTGCTTCATTTTATGAATATTTAGTTGCACCACTATGGATTGGTAATACATTTGATAATTTAGCTAACATTCAAGTTATTTTTTATATTACATTATTTTTATTTTTATATGAAATATCTAGAAGTGATAAATTAGTTAGTGTTTATGTTTTAATATTTTTATTATCAGTACCATTTTGGTTAAGGTATGCTCCTATAAAATGGGGACTAGTCGATTTTCCTTTTGGAGTATTATTTTTTTTAAGTGTTGTAACCTCAACAATTTTATTCAAATCAAGAGATAATATAAGATCTAAACATTTGTTTTCTTTTTTAATTATTTCAACCAGTATGGTTTTTTTTTTAAAACCTGGAGGTTTCATAATTGGGATTATAACTATTAGTAGTATTTATTATTTAATTAAAAAAAATTTATTTACACCATTACAAATAATAAAACTTTTAACAATTCCAACCTTTATTGTAATACTTTGGATGGTAAGAGGTTTTATTAATACATCATGTTTATTATATCCTTTTGCGTTTAGCTGCATAGATACTAAATGGGGAAGTGCAGCACAGGCCGAATTTCATTGGAGTATTACAAAAGATTGGGGTCAAATAATAATTGATACAATAGTTCTTAATTTAAATATTACGACAACAAATTTATATATTATATTTATAGCTATTATTATACTCTTTATTTTAACACATAACTTAATAGTAAAAAAAAATTTTAAGATAAAAATAAAATATTTTTATATTTCAATTATTATTATATTTTTAATTCAACTTTTAATTTCTAATAAAAATATTGACTTTGCTCGAGATCAATTAACTTTCAATAAAATAATTATAGAAAGTATTTATCTAATTGGTACTTTTATTACATTTTACATTTTGCAAATTTATTGTTTTGGTTTAAAGAAAATAAATAGTGAATTGCTCAAATTTAAATTTATCCCACTTTTTTTTAGTATATTGGTAGTTTTAATATGGATTAGCACAGCCCCTATTCCAAGATTAGGGTATTCTTTTATTGGTTCATTTTTTCTAACTTTTTTACTCATGCTAAATGAAAAAAATACAGACAAAACTTCTTTAAAATTAAATATTAATTTATTGTTAATATTAATTTTTTTGTACAATTTCACACACACTTTTTTTTCAGATTTAAAAATAAAAAGATTTAATTTTGATCCCCTTATAATTCCACAAATAATAACAGAAAACAGAAAGGGTTTCGGTGTGAAACCAAAAATTGGGGACCAGTGTTGGGATACTATTTGGTGCAGTCCAATAGAACCATATATATTGAAAATTGTTGAAATTAATAGCTACAAATTTTTGATTAAAAAAAAATAGTCAATATATTTAATATAAGATTTACTTAGTTTTATAAACCAGGATTAAAAGAATGTTATAGTTATTTTAGCTATTTTTTTTATTTAATTGGTATAAATATAACTATGTGATAATTTTTAAACGTTTTCTTTGCTTAATAGGAAATTACTTGCCCCCTCCAATAAACAAGTATTTTTATTTTCTCGCTGGAGTAAGTTTTAATATAAATAAAGTTTGGATAGGAAATCAATGTTATTTTGATACTGTGAGGCCTGATCTAATAAAAATTGAGGATGAAACGTGTATTAGTTTTAGAGTAATGATTATTACGCACTTTGACCCAACTAAATCCATAAAAAATCATGATATGAAAAATTATTATAAGCCTGTTATAATTAAATCTAAAAGTTTTATAGGACCAGGGTCGATCATAAACCCCGGTGTTATAATTGGTAAAAATTGTTTTATCAAATCAGGATCAGTTGTTCATAAAAGTATTCCCGATAACAGTATGGTTGGTCAAGCTTCTGAAATCAAAACTATTTAATAGATAATTAAATGGAAACAAATATTGATGAACTGCTAAAGCAAGGTGCTATCAATTATAACAATAGAAATTTTATCCAAGCGGAAGAGTGCTATAGAAAAATAATAAAACTCAAACCAAATCATGTAGGCGCACAAAATAACTTGGGTATAATACTACAGGCATTAGGAAAGCTTGATGAGGCTGAGCTTAGATTTAAAAAAACTATTGAACTTAATCCAAATCATGTGATTGCTCATAATAATTTAGGTATTATTTTTCAATCACTAGGTAAATTAAAAGAAGCAGAAACAAGTTATAGAAGAACTATTGAGCTAAAACCAGATCACATTGGTGCATACAATAACTTAGGTACAATATTGCAACTACTAGGCAGACTTGATGAAGCAGAATTATACTTTAGAAAGATCATTAAACTCAATCCTGATTTTGCAATGGCCTACAGCAACCTAGGTATTACAGTTGAAAGACTTGGAAGACTAAATGAAGCTAAAGAAATCTTAAAAAAAGCTATGACTCTTGATTCAAATAATAAAAAAACGGTAATAGCATTCGGTGAACTACTTTTAAAATTAAATGATCACAATAATGGACTTAATTTAATTTCACAAGCACAGGGCGTTATTGAATTTAATCAAAAAGATTTTAAAATTATTTAGAAATGAAAAGAATAAAGATAAAAACAAAAAAAAATAATAATGATAAGATTTTAATTGAAAATGAAAATCCACATTTTATCGGTGCTTGGAATATAGAAAATGATGATTTATGTAGAGAAATTATAAATTTTTTTGAGGAAAATAAAAACTTACAGAGAGACGGTGTTACAGGTTCTGGAAAGAACCAAGAAATAAAAAAAACAACAGATATAGTTGTAAATCCAAATGATTTAAAATACCCAAAATTTAATTGTCTTAACAAGTACATTCAACATTTATATAAGAATTTTAAAGATTATCAGAACCAGTGGCCATTCCTTAAAAATTTGGTAAAAGAAATGCACATTGGAAAGTTTAATATTCAAAGATATACGCCTGGAGGCCATTTTGCAAAAGTTCATACAGAAAGAAGTTCAATTGCTTCGTCACATAGATTGTTTGCCTGGATGACTTATTTAAACAATGTTGATGATGGAGGTACAACACATTTTTCTCACTACAATATAGATATCAAACCTGAAACTGGCAAAACACTAATTTGGCCAGCTGAATGGACACATGCACATAATGGAAAAATTTTGAATAGTGGTGTTAAATATATAATTACTGGTTGGTTGCATTTCCCACATATTACAAATCATGAGAAATAAAAAAAAATCTAAAGCGGTTGCGATAATGTAAAGTGATGGTGCCCCCGCACGGACTCGAACCGCGGACCTATTGATTACAAATCTTGTATCATCAATCAAATAAATATACTTTAGCAATACTTATAAACAATCATCAGTAATCTCGACACACGTACGACACAATGTTAAAACTCTCATAATGAAAAAACTTTTAGGGATCGTTGTTCTTGGTTTGTTGTTATGTGCAAATGTGTTGGCAAATGGCTCTGGACTTAAAAATACTCTTCTAAACTCTGAACTTGTGCTTAAATATACAGACGGCTCTATTCATAAAATTAAGTTTTATTCATCAGGAAATGCAGAATGGAAAACTGGAAAAAGATCATTTGATGTTGTTTGGAATGTAATAGACGACATGACGCTTTCTATTTATAACCCTAAATTATTAAAAGGAAAGTCTCCTCCTATTGCAAATATAGATTTTAACAATCTAACATTTACAATTGACCAACTAAATGGAAAGAGCATGTCTTATAAAATTTTATCCCCAAAACAGTTTGCAAGTGGAACACAACCAACCAAAAATGAGATGAAAAATAATGAAATAATGTTCACGATTAAAGATAAACGTGAGCAATGCGAAGCTATAGGATTTACACCTAAAACAGAAAAATTTGCTGATTGTGTTTTAAGATTAGTCGAATTAGATGTTAAACAAAAACAATCAAATAAAATTGCACAAGCTCAACAATCTGGAAATGATGCATTAGTTAAGCAATTACAAAGACAACAGTATGATAGAGATACGGATGCTTTATTAAGTCTTGGCCAGCAGTTGTTGAATCCTGGAACAACTAATTCAAATATCTATATGCCTCAAACTCAACGTTGTACTATCCAAGGTTTTGGAACGTTTGCAAAAATGGTTTGCAGATAATATTTAAAACGACTACTTGATCACGACACTAGCTCGACACACTCTCGACACAATAGTTTAGATTTTTTATCTTTAGCAAAAATAATAAATGTTGAATTTATTGAGTGATGGTGCCCCCGCACGGATTCGAACCGCGGACCTATTGATTACAAATCAATTGCTCTACCAGCTGAGCTACAAGGGCACGTAAGGTTTTGTAATATCATTTAATATATTATCAAGAAATTATTTTTGTTGATTTATATGGTGAAAAACAATTGCAGCACTGTTAGATATATTTAAACTCTCAATATTTTTATTCATATTAATTTTTACTTTAAAATCAGTATATTTTTCAGTATGCTTGTTTAGACCATGTCCTTCAGAACCAAATAGTAAAATATTATTTCCATTCCATTTTATTTCAGTAAAATTTTTATCACTATTCGCGGTAAATCCATAAACCCAAAAATTTTTATCTCTTAAAAATTTTAAAGTAGTATTTATATTTGATACTTGAAAAATATTTAAGTATTCAACACAACCACTCGCAGATTTATATAAAGCTTTACTTTCGCTTGGAAAGTGTCTTTCTTTAACTATAAGACCATCAATATTAAATGAGGCCGCACTTCTAATTAATGAGCCAATATTTCTTGGATCAGTTACTTCATCCAAGCAAACAAATGTTAAATTATTTTTTTGTTTAATAAATTCTTTTAATACCAGATTTTCTAAATGTTCTATTTCTGCAACATAACCTTGATGAAGGATATCTTCACTTCTGCAATATTTATCTAGCTCTTTTTTTGTTTTAAAAAAAACCTTTATGTCCTTTAGTAAATTTCTATTAGGGCTCTGTTTGTGAATATTTTTTTTACTTTCTTCTGTTAAGAAAATTTTTAAAACCCTTCTTTTGGGATTTTTTAAAGCTTCAATAACCGCATGGCGACCAGCTATGAAAAAGGAAGATTTTTGAGTCATATTTTATGAATTTTAAGGGTTTTTTATACTATTTTTCCTGAAATTCACGTATTGCATTTGTATAATAAAAATATATAAAACGCATGTTGTTTAAAGCTTTATTGAACAAGGGGACGCTTCCTCTGCTATTAGGGAGGGGTACCAAAGCGGTCAAATGGGGCGGGCTGTAAACCCGTTGACTTCGGTCTTCGAAGGTTCGAATCCTTCCCCCTCCACCATTCAATAAAATTTATGCAATATTGGAGTGCACACTTGGGTATGCGGGTGTAGTTCAGTGGTAGAACACTAGCCTTCCAAGCTGGTTGCGTGAGTTCGATTCTCATCACCCGCTCCAAAAAATAAAATATTAAATATAAAGTGAGGAAAAAAAGTAATGTCGAAGGAAAAATTTGTAAGAAATAAACCGCATTGTAACATTGGAACAATCGGACATGTTGATCATGGTAAAACAACTTTAACAGCAGCAATAACAAAAGTATTAGCAGAAGGTGGTGGAGCAAATTTTGTTGCTTATGATCAGATTGATAAAGCTCCAGAAGAAAAAGAAAGAGGTATAACTATATCAACTGCTCACGTTGAATATGAAACTGCAAATAGACATTATGCTCACGTTGATTGTCCAGGACACGCTGACTATGTAAAGAACATGATTACTGGAGCTGCTCAAATGGATGGTGCAATTTTAGTTGTGAATGCGGCTGATGGCCCGATGCCACAAACTAGAGAACATATTCTTCTTGCTCGTCAAGTTGGAGTTCCAGCGATCGTTGTATATTTAAACAAAGTTGATCAAGTAGACGACAAAGAAATGATAGACTTGGTGGAAGAAGAGATTAAAGATTTATTAACATCTTATAAATTTCCAGGAGACAAAACTCCAATCGTTAAAGGTTCAGCTCTGGCTGCAGTTGAAGGAAGAGATGATGAAATTGGAAAAAATTCAATTATGGATTTAATGAAAGCAGTTGATGAATTTATTCCACAACCGGACAGACCTAAAGATAAAGATTTCCTAATGCCAGTTGAAGATGTTTTTTCAATTTCTGGAAGAGGAACTGTTGTAACTGGAAGAGTAGAATCTGGTGTTATTAAAACTGGGGAAGAAATTGAAATAGTTGGTATCAGAGAAACCAAAAAATCGGTTTGCACTGGAGTAGAGATGTTTAGAAAACTGTTAGATTCAGGTGAGGCAGGTGATAATATTGGAGCTCTATTAAGAGGTGTTGAAAGAACTGATGTTGAAAGAGGTCAGGTTTTATGTAAACCAGGATCTATCAAACCTCATACAAAATTTGAAGCTCAAGCATATGTTTTGAAAAAAGAGGAAGGTGGAAGACACACGCCTTTTTTTACCAAATATAGACCTCAATTTTACTTTAGAACGACAGATGTAACAGGTGAAGTTGAATTGCCTTCGGGTACAGAAATGGTAATGCCAGGTGATGATGCAAAGTTTACAGTAAAATTAATTACACCAATTGCTATGGATGAAAAACTTAATTTCGCGATTAGAGAAGGTGGTAGAACAGTAGGAGCTGGAGTAGTAACAAAAATATTAGAGTAAACTCAATAGGAGTGTAGCTCAATTGGTAGAGCGCCGGTCTCCAAAACCGGAGGTTGGGGGTTCGATTCCCTTCGCTCCTGCCAAACTTTGTTATACGGAAAAATGAAAAATCCACTTAAATTTATTCAAGATGTGAAGCAAGAAGCATTTAAAGTTACATGGCCAACTGCCAAAGAAACTGTTCAGGGAGCTTTGATGGTTTTTGCAATGGCAGTTTTGGCATCTTTATTCTTTTTATTATTAGACCAGGTTTTAAAGTTTTTTTTAGAAATTATTCTAAAGGTAAGTATATAATGAAAAATTGGTATATTGTTCAATCACATTCAAGTTTTGAAAATAAAGTGGCAAGTCAAATTAAAGACGAAGCTGAAAAGGCAGAAATTTCTGACAAAATTGAGGAAATTATAGTTCCAACACACGATGTCACTGAGGTAAAGAGAGGTAAAAGAATTCAAAGAAAAAAGAAATACTTTCCTGGTTATATCTTAATTAAAAGCGAAATGGATAATAACATTTATCATATGATCAAAAATTTAAAAAAGGTAAGTGGATTTTTAGGTTCAAGAGGCACACCAATACCGGTTTCCGATAAAGAGGTAGAAAAAATACTAGGTCAAATAAAAGATGGTGTTGCACAACCTAAATCAGCTGTTGAGTACAATATCGGAGAAAAGGTCCAAGTAATTGATGGACCATTTGCATCATTCAATGGATTGGTTGAGGACATAGACGAAGAAAAACTTAGATTAAAAGTTTCTGTCTCAATTTTTGGTCGACCTACCCCAGTTGATTTAGAATTTAACCAAGTAGAAAAGGCAAGCTAATGGCAAAAAAAGAAATAAGTGGATATGTAAAGTTACAAATTAAAGGCGGACAAGCAAATCCAGCTCCTCCAGTAGGTCCTGCTTTAGGTCAAAGAGGAATTAATATAATGGAATTTTGTAAAGCTTTTAATGATAAGACAAAATCATTTGCTGGGAAACCAGTGCCAGTAATAATCACTGTTTATAAAGATAAAAAATTTGATTTTGTGATTAAATCGCCGCCCGCATCGCATTTTATTAAGGAAGCAATCAAGCTAAAAAGCGGTTCAAAGGAGCCTGGAAGAAACATTATTGGCACTATTTCCAAAAAACAATTAAAAGATATTGCTGAAAAAAAGATGGAAGATTTAAATGCTCACGATTTGGATGAAGCTGCAAAAATTATTGCAGGATCAGCCAGATCAATGGGAATAGAGGTAAAAGAGTAAACATGTCTAAAAGATATAAAAAATTACCAAATGATAGTAAAGAATTAAGCCCTGACACTATTGATAAAATTTTAAGTATAATTAAAAATAATTGTACAACAAAATTTGATGAGTCTATTGATTTAAGTTTTCGAATAAACAATAAACAAAAAAAAAATGAAATTAACCTTAGAACGGTTGTTAATTTACCAGGTGGTACAGGAAAAACCGTTAAGGTAGCAGTTGTATGCGAAGATGCAAAAATAGAGGAAGCAAATAGTGCAAATGCAGATATTGTAGGAGGAGACGATTTAGTAGAAAAAATCAAGAATGGAGAATTAAATTTTGAAAAACTTATATGCACACCATCAATGATGATTAAATTATCAAAATTAGGTAAAGTTTTAGGACCAAAAGGATTAATGCCAAATCCAAAATTAGGCACTGTAACAAATGATATTGCAAAAGCAGTAAATGAAGCAAAAGCGGGTCAAGTTGAGATTAGAAATGACAAAGATGGAAATATTGGATTAAGTATTGGAAAAAAATCATTTGAGGATAATAAATTACTCAAAAATTATAATGCTGTCATTGAAACACTAGAAAAAGAAAAATCAAATTTGTCAATAAAAGGAGACCTAATAAAACAAGTTTTCATTACTTCAAGTATGGGAGTGTCATATAAACTTAAACTAGAAAAGAGCTTTTAACTATGATGAATAAAGAACAAAAAAAGCAGTATATTAATGAAATGACCTCTCAGTTTGACAAAACCGAAGCTGTAATAGTTACGCATTATCAAGGATTAACAGTTAATCAACTGGACGACTTAAGAAAACAGATGCGAGAACATGGTATAAAATTTAAAATTACTAATAATAGAATTACCAAATTAGCTTTAGAAAAAACTAAGTGTAAAGATTTGTCAGACTTGTTCGCTGGTCCAACGGCTGTAGCATTCTCAGAGGATGCAATTGCCTCAGCAAAAATTTTAACTAAATTTTCAAAAGAAAATGAAAATTTAAAAATCTTGGGTGGAATCATGGGTAAAGACATTTTAGACGTAGCTGCAGTCAAAAATGTAGCAACCTTACCATCCTTGGAGGAAGCAAGAGCTAAAATTGTAGGTATTTTAAGGTCTCCTGCACAAAAAATAGCAAGTATTTTACTTGCGCCAGCGTCAAAAATCGCTATTTTAGCGCTCGAAAAATCAAAAAAATAACCAGGGATAAAAAATTATTATTATGGCTGACTTAAATAAAATTATAGAGGATTTATCAAGCTTAACTGTTGTCGAAGCAGCGGAGCTTTCAAAGCAATTAGAGGAAAAATGGGGAGTTACAGCTGCAGCAGCTGTTGCAGCAGCACCAGCAGCAAGCGGCGGAGAAGCACCAGCAGAAGAAAAAGATGATTTTACAATAATGCTCACAGCAGCAGGTGATAAAAAAATTAATGTTATTAAAGAGGTAAGATCGATAACAGAACTTGGATTAAAAGAAGCAAAAGATTTAGTAGAAGGTGCGCCTAAAGAAGTTAAATCAGGTGTTAATAAAAAAGAAGCTGAAGAAATTAAAGCTAAGTTAGAAGCGGCTGGCGCAACAGTAGAACTTAAGTAATATAAAAAAGAAAGAATTCACATACTGAATAAAAATTATTCAGTAGTAAAATGTATATGCAATTATCTTTTACTGAGAAAAAAAATATAAGAAAAAGTTTTGGAAAACTAAAGGAAAGTTTATCAATACCTAACTTAATTGAAGTTCAAAAAAATTCATATAAAGAGTTAACAGAGTTTAAAGAAGAAATTGAACAGCATTTATCTAAAGGTTTTCATAGAGTATTTAAAAGTATTTTTCCAATCGAAGATTTAAATGATAAAGCTACACTAGAATATGTATCATATAGACTAGAAAAGCCAAAGTTTGATGTAGAGGAATGTATTACAAGGGGCTTAACATATTCAGCAGCATTAAAATGTACCTTAAGACTTGTTGTTTATGAAATAGATCAAGAAAATAATACAAAAGATATTCTATCAGCAAAAGAACAAGAGGTGTATATGGGTGAGGTTCCAATGATGACAAATAGTGGAACTTTTATAACCAATGGAGTTCAGAGAGTAGTGGTCAATCAAATGCATAGAAGTCCAGGTGTATTCTTTGATCATGATAAGGGCAAATCACATGCAAGTGGAAAGCTTTTATTCAATTGCAGAGTAATTCCCAACCGTGGTTCATGGTTAGATTTTGAATATGATGTAAAGGATTTTTTATATTTTAGAATTGATAGAAAGAAAAAAATTTTTGTAACGACCTTATTGCAAGCATTGGGTTACTCTAAGTCAGATATTGTAAACGAATTTTACGATAAAGAGATATTTAAATATGATCAAAAATTGCAAAAATGGAAAACAAAATTTGATCCAGAAAATTATAAATCAAAAAATTTTTCAGAAGAAGTAATTGACGCTAGCAGTAATAAAATTTTAGTAAAAATTGGTGAACAAATTAACTTCTTAACTGCTAAAAAATTACAAAATGAAGGTCTTAAGGAAATATTAGTTTCGAATAATTATTTGTATGGAAAATACTTACAAGAGGACATTGTAGCGGGTGAAGATAATTTTAAAATTGGAACAGAATTAAATGAAACTATTGTTCAAAAGATTTTAGAGAATAATATTAATGAAATCAAGGTTGCAAAAACTAATTCTATCTCAAAAGGACCATATCTGCTTAACACTATTTTAAATGACAAAAATGAAAACAAGAATGATTCAATCACAGAAATATATAAAGTTTTAAGACCGGGTGAACCTCCGACAATTGAAATTGCAACACAAATTTTCAATAACCTATTTTTTAGTTCGGATAGATATGATTTATCAGATGTAGGTCGAGTAAAGATGAACTCTAGATTGGATCTTAATTGTTCAGATAAAATTACTATTTTAAGAAATGACGATATTCTTGCTATCATTAAAAAAATGCTAGATTTAAGGGATGGAAAAGATGAAGTGGATGACATCGACCATTTAGGAAACAGAAGGGTTAGATCTGTAGGCGAGCTTGTAGAAAATCAAGCACGAATAGGTGTTTACAGAATGGAAAGGGCAATAAAAGAAAAAATGACTACACTTGATGTTGAGTCTGCAATGCCACAAGATTTAATAAATGCTAAACCATTAACTATTTCATTAAAAGATTTTTTTGCAACTTCTCAGCTATCTCAATTTATGGATCAAACAAATCCTTTATCTGAAATTACACATAAAAGAAGAGTTTCTGCATTAGGTCCTGGAGGACTTACAAGAGAGAGAGCTGGTTTTGAGGTTAGAGATGTGCATCCAACTCATTATGGCCGTATTTGCCCAATCGAAACTCCTGAAGGACCAAATATTGGTTTAATAAATAGTTTATCTACATATTCAAAAATTAATAAATATGGTTTTATTGAAAGTCCTTATAAAAAAGTTTTGAATGGTGTGGTACAAGATAAGATAGAATATCTCTCTGCAATGGAAGAAACTAAATTTACTATTGCTCAAGCTAATTCAGTTATAGATAAAAATGGAAAATTTGTTGAGGATTTGGTTTCATGTAGAGCTAATTTAGATTTTATATTGTCTAAACCAGAAAACATTGACTATATAGATGTATCTCCTAAACAGCTAGTTTCAGTTGCTGCATCATTGATACCGTTTCTGGAAAACGATGATGCCAATAGAGCTCTGATGGGATCGAATATGATGAGGCAAGCTGTTCCATTATTAAAGCCCGAGGCTCCACTTGTAGGTACTGGAATTGAAAGTGATGTCGCCTTAGACTCTGGTGTAACTATAGTTGCAAAAAGAGAGGGAATTGTTGATAAAATCGATGGAAAAAGAATCGTAATTAAAGCTTCTAATGAAAAAGATTATTCTCAATCTGGAGTGGATATTTATAATCTACAAAAATTTAAGAGATCCAACCAAAATACTTGCATAAATCAAAAACCATTAGTTAGAGTAGGAGACAAAGTTAAACCTGGAGATATTATTGCTGACGGACCATCTACGAAAATTGGAGAGTTGGCTTTAGGTAAAAATGTTACGGTAGCGTTCATGCCATGGCAAGGATATAATTTTGAGGACTCAATACTAATATCAGAAAGATGTGTTACGGACGATGTATTCACATCAATTCACATAGAAGAGTATGAGGTTATGGCTAGAGATACAAAATTAGGCGAAGAAGATATAACAAGGGATATTCCAAATATTAATGAAGAAGCTTTAAAAAATCTTGATGAGTCTGGAATTGTATATATAGGTGCTGAAGTAAAACCGGGCGACATTCTTGTTGGAAAAGTAACACCAAAAGGAGATTCGGCTTCTGGTCCTGAAGAGAAACTTTTAAGATCAATATTTGGAGAAAAAGCTATAGATGTAACTGACACTTCATTAAAAATGCCTAGCGGAAGTGGAGGTATTGTAGTTGATGTAAGGGTTTTTAACAGACACGGAATTGAGAAAGATGAAAGATCTATAACTATTGAAAGGGCAGAGATTGAAAGTGTTCAACAAGATAAAAATGTTGAGGAGGAAATTTTAGAGAGAAGTATAAAGCAAAGAGCCTCTTCAATATTAAATAATACTAAATTAAATAAGAAAATAAAAAATTATGCAGAAGGTTCAAATTTATCAGAAGAAATTATTTTTGGTTTATCGGTTTCTGAATTACTCAAAATTTCAGTAGATGATCCCAAAAAAATAGAAGCATTAAATCAACTAAGATCTCAGTATGAAAAAGCTAGAAATGACATTCAAGAAAGATTTGAAGATAAGGTATTAAAGATTAGACAAGGTGACGACCTACTACCGAGTGTAATGAAAATGGTAAAAGTCTTTGTTGCAATTAAAAGAAGATTAAGACCCGGTGACAAAATGTCAGGAAGGCATGGTAATAAGGGAGTCGTAAGTAAAATAGTTCCTGTTGAAGATATGCCATACAGAGAAAACGGTAAAGCTGTAGACATTGTTTTGAATCCATTAGGAGTACCAAGTAGAATGAATGTTGGTCAAATATTGGAAACCCATCTTGGATGGTCATGCAAAGAATTAGGAGAACAACTTAACGATTTGATAAATGAAAATCAAAAAAAAATTGAGAAAGAAGAGAAAATTTCAAAATTTTTGAAATCAATTTATGGTGAGACTGTGTACGCAGAGAATATTGATACTTTAAGTAATACGGAATTCAAAGATCTGTGTGAAAATATTCTTACTGGTATTCCAATATCTACGCCTGTTTTTGATGGTGCAAAAGAGAGAGATGTTACAAAAATGTTAGAATTAGCTAAATTACCCAATTCTGGTCAAACAGCTTTATGGGATGGAAGAACCGGAGAAAAATTTGATAGGGATGTAACTGTTGGTATAATTTACATGCTTAAACTTCACCATTTGGTCGAAGACAAGATACACGCAAGATCAACGGGACCATATAGTTTAGTTACACAACAACCTCTCGGAGGAAAAGCTCAACTAGGAGGACAAAGATTTGGAGAGATGGAAGTTTGGGCATTGGAAGCCTATGGAGCATCATACACACTTCAAGAAATATTAACAGTTAAATCAGATGATGTTGCTGGAAGAGTTAAAGTGTATGAGACAATAGTTAAAGGAGAAGAGAATTTTGAGTCTGGTATACCAGAGTCATTCAATGTATTAGTAAAAGAGATCAAATCATTAGCATTAAATGTGGAGCTTAATTAAAATATGAGTAAAGAATTAACAGATTTATTTAAATCTTCCGAAATATCTGAAGCACAAAATTTTAATAGTATCAAAATTACTTTAGCTAGTCCTGAAAAAATAAAATCTTGGACATTTGGTGAAATTAAAAAACCTGAAACAATAAATTATAGAACATTTAGACCTGAAAAAGATGGTTTGTTCTGTGCAAGAATATTTGGCCCAATCAAGGATTATGAATGTTTATGTGGAAAATACAAGAGAATGAAATTCAGAGGAATCATATGTGAAAAATGTGGTGTGGAAGTTACAAAATCAAATGTTAGACGTGAAAGAATGGGCCATATTAATCTTGCAACACCTGTTGCACATATTTGGTTTTTAAAATCTTTGCCAAGTAGAATTTCTCTGGTTGTTGATATGAAACTGAAGGAAGTAGAGCGTGTTTTATATTTTGAAAATTTTATTGTTATTGAGCCTGGATTAACTGGTTTGAAGAAAAATCAGCTATTAAACGAGGAGGAGTTGATTAAATATCAAGATGACTACGGAGAGGAAGCATTTACAGCAGGTATTGGAGCTGAAGCTATTTTAGAGATTCTTAAATCAATTAATTTAGAGGAAGAAAGAGAAATATTAATTAAAAATATTAAAGAGACAAAATCAAAAGTAAATGAAGAAAGATCAATAAAAAGATTAAAATTAATAGAGTCATTTATTGAAACTGGAAATAAACCAGAATGGATGATATTAACTACAGTTCCTGTAATTCCACCGGAATTGAGACCTCTTGTTCCATTAGATGGTGGTCGTTTTGCTACATCTGATCTCAATGATTTATATAGAAGAGTAATAAATAGAAATAATAGATTGAAAAGATTAATAGATTTAAAAGCTCCAGACATTATTGTGAGAAATGAGAAAAGAATGCTCCAAGAGTCAGTAGATGCTCTATTTGATAATGGAAGGAGAGGAAGAGTCATAACTGGTACTGGTAAAAGACCTCTCAAATCTTTAGCTGAAATGTTAAAAGGGAAACAAGGCAGATTCAGGCAGAACCTTTTAGGCAAAAGAGTAGACTACTCAGGAAGATCTGTAATTGTGGTTGGACCAGATCTTAAATTACATGAATGTGGATTACCCAAGAAAATGGCTTTAGAATTATTTAAACCATTCTTGTATGCTAGGTTAAATAAATTGGGCTTAGCATCAACAATAAAGCAAGCAAAAAAATTAGTTGAAAAAGAAAGAACTGAAGTTTGGGATGCATTAGAATTAATTGTTAGAGAACATCCTGTAATTCTAAATAGAGCACCAACGCTTCACAGATTAGGTGTTCAAGCCTTCGAACCAAAATTAATAGAAGGTAATGCGATTGAACTACATCCATTAACTTGTGCTGCATTTAATGCTGATTTCGATGGTGATCAAATGGCTGTACATGTGCCATTAAGTTTAGAGGCACAATTGGAAGCTAGAGTTTTAATGATGTCTACAAATAATATTTTAAGTCCGTCTAATGGTAAACCTATAATAGTGCCAAGTCAGGATATGATTCTTGGAATTTATTATTTATCACAACCTCCAGTTCAAGAGGAAAGAATTGAAGGTTATTTTATTAATACATCTGAAATAGAACACGCATTAGAAACTGGACAAATTAAAGTACATTCAAGAATAGTTTCTAGATTTGAAACTATCGATGAAAAAGGAAATACAAAATTTGAAAAACATATTAGTACAGCAGGAAGATTTTTATTATCAAATATAATACCAAAAAATTTCAATAATAAATTTGCGTTAATTGATAGACTATTGCCTAAAAAGATAGTTTCAGAAGTCATAGATCATGTTTTCAGATTCTCTGGTCAAAAAAGTACTGTTATATTCTGTGATAAGTTAAAAGATATTGGATTTAAGCATGCGTTTAAGGCGGGAATTTCATTTGGAAAAGACGATCTTTTGATCCCTGATAACAAAGAACAATTAATTGATGAGACTAAAAAATTAATTGCAGACTATGAGGGACAATACGCAGAGGGACTTATAACAAGAGGTGAAAAGTATAATAAAGTTATTGATGCTTGGTCTAAGTGTACAGATAGAGTTGCATCAGAAATGATGAAAAGAATTTCAGCTACAGAAGTAACAAATGAGGGATTAAAAATTAATTCTGTATTTATGATGGCAGACAGTGGTGCTAGAGGTTCAGCTGCACAAATGAAACAATTAGCTGGAATGAGAGGTTTAATTGCTAAACCATCTGGTGAGATTATTGAAACTCCAATAACATCGAATTTTAAAGAAGGGCTTACAGCATTAGAATATTTTAATTCTACACATGGTGCAAGAAAAGGATTAGCAGATACAGCTCTTAAAACAGCTAGTTCTGGCTATTTAACAAGAAGATTGTGTGATGTAGCACAAGATTTGACGATTACAAAAAAAAAATGTGACAATCCAAGTTATATAAAACTTTCAGAGGTTCTAGAGGGTGGGAATATTATGGTAAGTCTCTCAGAAAGAGCTTTAGGCAGAGTTACTGCTACCGATGTTAAGAACCCGCTGTCAGGAGAAGTAATAATTAAAAAAGAGGAAATGATTGATGAGGCTGCTTGTGAAAAAATTGATGCAGCAGGTGTTAAAAATTTAAATGTTTATTCGGTAATGACGTGTAGTTCAAAAGAGGGTGTATGTGCAAGATGTTATGGAAGAGATTTATCAAGAGGAAAAATGGTTCATGTTGGCGAAGCAATTGGTATGATCTCTGCACAATCAATTGGTGAACCAGGAACACAACTAACTATGAGAACTTTTCATGTCGGTGGCACAGCTTCAGTAAAACAAGAATCACAAATAATATCAAATTCTGCAGGTATTTTAAAAATAGTGAATACAAATTTAATTAAAGATTCAAAAAATAATCAAATTGTTATGGGAAGAAATACAGAAATATCAATAGAGGATGAAAATGGATTGCAAGTTGCATCTTATAAAGTTCCATACGGATCTAAACTATTTTTTGAAAATGAACAAAAAGTTAAAAAGGGTGCAAAAATTTGTGAGTGGGATCCATACACAACTCCTGTAATTGCTGAAAAAGACGGTATTGCAAACTATGTAGATTTAATCGATGGTGTTTCAATAGCGGAAACAGTTGATGATGCTACAGGTATTTCAACTAAAGCAGTAGTTGATTGGAAGACGCAATCCAAAAATACTGACTTAAAACCAAGAATTACATTAAGAGACGCAAAAGGAAATGTAATAAAAAAAGCTGATGACAATGAAGCTAGATATTATCTTGTGCCAGACTCAATTCTGTCTGTTAAAGATGGACAAAAAATTACAGCAGGTGACGTTATTGCAAGATTACCAAAGGAAACAACCAAAACTAAGGACATAACCGGTGGACTTCCAAGAGTTGCAGAATTGTTTGAAGCAAGAAAAGCTAAAGATAGTGCAATCATAGCTGAGAACGATGGAAGTGTCATTTTTGGAAAAGAAGTTAGGGGAAAACAAAGAGTAACAATAGAGTCTGAAAATGGTGACACATCAAGTTATTTAATTCCAAAGGGTAAACATATAAATTTCAATCAAGGTGAAAAAATTAAAAAAGGTGAATACTTGCTAGATGGTCAACCGCTACCTCATGATATTTTAAGAATATTAGGAATTGAGGAATTAACTGAATATTTTGTTAACCAAGTTCAAGATGTTTATAGACTTCAAGGAGTTATAATTAATGATAAACACATTGAAACTATTCTGAGACAAATGTTGAAAAAAATTGAGGTCAAAGACACTGGAGATAGTAAATTTTTACCTGGGGAAATAGTAGATAGAATAAAGTTCGAAACAATGAATCAAGAATTAGTTTCAGAGGGTAAAAAACCTGCAATTGGTGAAAGAATTTTAATGGGAATTACTAAAGCATCACTACAAACTGAGTCTTTTATATCAGCTGCATCATTCCAAGAAACAACTAGAGTTTTAACAGATGCTGCAATAAAAGGTAAAGTTGATAAACTTTCAGGCTTAAAAGAGAATGTTATAGTTGGTAGACTTGTCCCAGCTGGAACTGGTGCAATAAAAAGTTCTTGGAATAAAAAAGCCATAGATGACGATCAAAAGTTTTTATCTGAGCAAGAGACTACTGAGACCCCAGAAGCACAAATTAACCAGTAATTTAAACAACTTTTAAGTTTTTATTTAGTTTGACAAATACAATTTCTAATGTATTTTGGCCATGTTTTTGGTTGGAATGTAGTGACTAGAGCACTAAACGCTGCCACGAATAACACGCCAGTTATTTTCATCAAAAATATAAATTAATTATAAATTTTATGCCGACTATAAACCAGTTAGTTAGAAAAAGTAGAGATAAACAGATTACTAGAAACAAAGTTCCAGCTTTACAAAAACAACCTTTAAAAAGAGGAGTTTGTGTAAAAGTTTATACAACAACACCAAAAAAACCAAATTCTGCTCTAAGAAAAGTTGCTCGTGTAAGATTATCTAACGGTTTTGAAGTGACGGCTTATATACCGGGAGAGGGTCACAACCTTCAAGAACACTCTGTTGTTTTAATAAGAGGAGGTAGAGTAAAGGATTTACCTGGTGTTCGATATCATATTTTAAGAGGAAATCTAGACACACAAGGTGTTGCAAACCGTAAACAAAGACGATCACTTTACGGAACTAAAAAAGGTAAATAATAATGTCAAGAAAAAGAAAAGCTCCCAAAAAACTAGCCATTATTGATCCAAAATATAAATCTACAATCATTCCAAAATTGATAAACTCCATTATGTATGATGGAAAAAAAACTATAGCTGAAAAAATAATTTACGATGCAATAGAAAAAATAAAAAGCAAATCTAAGGATGAACCTTTAAATGTTTTTAACGATGCAATTAATAATATACGACCTACAGTTGAAGTTAGATCAAGAAGAGTAGGAGGCGCAACTTATCAAGTTCCTGTTGAAGTTAAATCAAAAAGATCACAAGCTTTAGCTTTAAGATGGCTAGTTGATGCCTCTAGAAAAAGAAAAGATAAAAAAATGTCAGATAAAATATTTAACGAAATATATGATGCATATCAAAATAGAGGTTCAGCAATTAAAAAAAAGGAAGACACACATAAAATGGCAGAGTCAAACAAAGCTTTTGCTCATTTTAGATGGTAATAAAAATGTCAAGATCTCATACATTAGATAAATATAGAAATATCGGTATTATGGCTCACATAGATGCTGGAAAAACAACGACTACAGAAAGAATTTTATACTATACAGGTAAAAGTCATAAAATTGGTGAGGTACATGATGGTGCTGCAACAATGGATTGGATGGAACAAGAACAAGAAAGAGGTATTACAATCACATCAGCTGCCACTACTTGTTTTTGGAATGACCATAGAATTAATATAATAGATACACCAGGACATGTTGATTTCACGATTGAAGTTGAAAGGTCTTTAAAAGTTCTTGATGGTGCAGTGGCAGTATTTGATGGTGTTGCAGGGGTAGAACCTCAATCAGAAACAGTTTGGAGACAAGCGGATAAATATAAAGTTCCAAGAATATGTTTTGTTAATAAGTTAGATAGAACTGGTGCAGATTTTTTTAGGTGTGTTGGAATGATAAAAGATCGTTTGGGAGCTAAACCTCTAGTGATGCAGATACCAATAGGGATTGAGGCATCATTAAAAGGAGTTGTTGATCTTGTTAAAATGAAGGCTGTTATTTGGAAAAATGAAGATCTAGGCGCAGCTTGGGAACTAACAGACATACCTGAAGATTTAAAAGAAATTTCATCAAAGTACCGACAAGAATTAGTTGAGACTGCAGTTGAGCAAGATGAACAACTTATGGAAGATTATCTTGGCGGTAAGGAAATTTCAGAAGATGACTTGATTAAGTGTATTCGAAAAGGATGTTTAGGCTTTGATTTTGTTCCAGTTTTGACTGGTTCAGCCTTTAAAAACAAGGGTGTGCAACCACTTCTGGATGCAGTGGTTAACTTTTTACCAAGTCCAAAGGATATTGGATCAATAAAAGGAACTAAACCAGGTTCAGATGAAGAGGTAGAAATGCAGTTTGAGGACAGCGCTCCATTTTCTGCTCTTGCTTTTAAAGTTGCAAATGATCCATTTGTTGGAAGTCTTACGTTTATAAGAATTTATTCAGGAACCGTTAAATCCGGAACAGGAATTTATAATACTTCAAAAGATAAAGAAGAAAGAGTTGGCCGTATGCTTTTAATGCATGCTAATTCTAGAGAAGATATTAAAGAGGCAAATGCAGGAGATATAGTTGCATTAGCTGGCTTAAAAAACACTATAACAGGTCATACACTTGCAAATAAAGAAACACCTGTTTTACTCGAGCCAATGGAATTCCCTGATCCAGTAATAGAAATTGCTGTAGAGCCAAAAACAAAAGCTGACCAAGAAAAAATGGGTGAAGCTTTAGGAAGATTAGCTAAAGAGGACCCATCATTTAGAGTTACCTCTGATGAGGAGTCGGGTCAAACGATTATTAAAGGAATGGGTGAATTACACTTAGACATAATTGTCGATAGAATGAAAAGAGAATTTAAAGTTGAGGCCAACGTAGGAGCACCTCAAGTTGCGTACAGAGAAACAATACTTTCCGCTGCAGAAAACGATTACACCCATAAAAAACAGAGTGGTGGTGCCGGCCAATTTGCTAGAGTAAAACTTACCGTAGAACCTCTTGAGCCTGGAAAAGGTAGAGAAATTGAAAGCAAAATTAAAGGTGGAGCAATACCTAAAGAATTCATACCAGGAGTTGAAAAGGGAGTTGAAACTGTTGCTGATGGAGGAATTTTAGCTGGATTTCCACTTATAGATTATAAAGTAACAATAGTTGATGGACTACATCATGATGTCGACTCAAGCGTTTTAGCTTTCGAATTAGCTTCAAGACAATGTTTTAAAGAGGCCTGCACTAAAGCAACACTTAAATTGTTAGAGCCCATTATGAGAGTAGAAGTTGTTACACCTGAAGATTATATGGGTGATGTAATTGGAGATCTAAATAGTAGACGTGGTCAAATAAGTACACAAGAACAAAGGGGTAATGCTACAGTGATTACTGCAATGGTACCTCTAGCCAACATGTTTGGCTACATAAACAATTTAAGATCAATGTCACAAGGAAGAGCTCAATATTCAATGTTTTTTGATCATTACGACAAAGTTCCACAAAATGTACAAGATGAAGTAACGAAAAAGACAGGTTAAATATGGAAAAACAAAACATTAGAATCAAACTAAGAGCGTACGACAATAAAGTTCTAGATCAGTCTACTGAGGAAATCGTTAACACTGTCAAAAGAACAGGCGCAAACATTAAAGGACCAATACCTCTTCCAACAAAAAAAGAAAGATATACCGTGTTAAGATCACCACATATTGACAAAAAAAGTAGAGAACAGTTTGAAACAAGGACTCATAAAAGATTAATAGATATTATTGAACCAACACCAGCTACAGTCGAAGCACTAATGAAATTGGATTTAGCATCAGGAGTAGATGTGGAGATTAAAATATAATGAGCGAAATATCTCTTATTGGAAAAAAAATTGGTATGACAAGAGAATTTTTTAAAACTGGACAATCAGTCCCTGTAACAGTTCTAAAGGTTGAAAAGGGTAGAGTAATTCAATTAATTGATAAGGAAAAAAGAGGGTATAACGCTGTTCAAGTAGGTTTTGGAAAAATCAAAAATTCAAAATTATCAAAATCAATGAAAGGATACTTTTCAAAAAAAAATACAGAAGCTAAAAGAATATTAAAGGAATTTAGAGTAAAAGAACTATCTGAATACAAAGAGGGTAATGAATTTGGTATTGAAATTTTTAAAGATATTAAGTTTCTAGATGTGAGAGCAAAAACAATTGGAAAAGGTTTTGCAGGTGCAATGAAAAGGCATAATTTTGGTGGATTAAGAGCATCACACGGTGTTTCCATATCTCATAGAGCTCATGGTTCAACAGGTCAAAACCAAGACCCAGGAAAAGTTTTTAAAGGAAAAAAAATGGCAGGTCATATGGGAGATAAATTAAGATCGATGCAAAATCTTGAAATTATTAAAACCGATATGGATAACGAGCTGATATATTTAAAAGGTTCTATCCCAGGATCCAAAAACTCTGAAGTTTTATTAAAAAAATCAGTCAAAAACATTAATAAACTAACTATACCAGAAAAAATAGAAATTTTAGAGAAGTCTAAAAAAGTAAAAGAAAAGAAAAAATAAATTATGAAAATAGAGATATTAAATTTAGAAGGAAAAAAAGATTCAATAGAGGTTTCTGATAAAATAATCTCTGCTAAAATTAACGATAAGCTAGTTAGTAATGTTTTGTATAAAACAAATGCAAATTACAAAGGCAGAAAAGCTAAGACTAAACAAAAAAATGAGATTAAAGGGTCAACATCAAAAATTTATGCTCAAAAAGGCACAGGTAATGCAAGACATGCTAGTAAAAAAGCTCCCATATTTGTTGGTGGAGGTGTAGCACATGGTCCAAAAGGTGAATTAAATTACAAAAAAAGAAAACTCAATAAAAGTGAAAAAAAATTAAGTATAGCATCGCTAATAACTAAAAAAAATAACTTAAAAGAATTAATAATAATGAGTGATTTTGAAAAAAAAATTTTGAAAACGAAAGAAATGAACACTATACTCATAAAGTTTGAAGCAAAAAATTCAATAATAATTGCAGATAAAAAATCTAAAGATAATATTTTTAAATCAGTTAAAAATATTCCTAATGTAAAAATTACTGATATAAACCATTTCAGCGCTTACGATTTAGCCAAGTTTAAAAAAGTAATATTTACAGAAACCTCAATTAAAGAATTAGAAAAAAGATTTTAAAAATGGAAAAGATACACCTATACGACAAAATAATTTCACCTTTAGTAACAGAAAAGTCAACTAATCTATCTGAACAAAATAAAATCATATTCAAAGTTAATGCTAAAGCTAACAAAAAAAACTTAAAAACTAATATTGAAAAAATTTTTAAAGTAAACGTTACAAAGGTAAATATTATCAATAAAAAAACTAGAACTAAATTAACTAGGGGAAAAAAAGTTAGAGTTAAAGGATATAAAAAGGCGATTATAACTCTTAAAAAAGGTCAAAATATTGATCTTACAACGGGTATTTAAACAAATGGCATTAAAAACATTTAAACCATACACTAAGTCAACTAGAGGAACAATTCTTGTTAGTAGAGAAGGCCTCTGGAAGGGCAAACCATTTAAAGCTTTAACCTCAGCAAATAATTCATCAAAGGGAAGAAATAATTATGGGAGAATAACTTCAAGAAATCATGGTGGTGGACACAAACACAAATATAGAAAAATAGATTTTTATCGAAAGAAAGTAAGTTCAATGGCTGAGGTAGAAAGAATTGAATATGATCCAAATAGATCATGCCATATAATGCTGGTGAAATTCGAAGATGGTGAAAGATTTTATTATTTAGCACCCAAAGATATTAAAATTGGAGATAAAATTCAGAACGGTTCGAACTCAGAAATCAAAATAGGTAATTGTTTGCCATTAAAAGATATACCAGTGGGAATAAATATTCATAATGTGGAGATTAATCCTGGTGGTGGCGGGAAAATAGCAAGATCAGCTGGTACCTCTGTATCTATTTCAGGAGTAGATGGAAACTATTCAATAGTAAAAATGATTTCTGGTGAGGTTAGAAAAATAAATTCAAATTCAATGGCAACTATTGGGGTTTTATCAAACCCGGACCAAAAAAATATTAAAATTGGTAAAGCAGGAAGATCAAGATGGTTAGGTATAAGACCGCATACAAGAGGTGTTGTTAAAAATCCTGTTGATCACCCTCACGGAGGTGGTGAAGGAAAATCAGCTGGAGGTAGGCATCCAGTCTCTCCGACAGGACAATCAGCAAAAGGACTTAAAACAAGAGACAATAAAAGAACAGATAAATTTATAATAAGAAGAAGAAAGAAGAAGAGAGGATAATCAATGGCTAGATCAGTTTGGAAAGGACCATTTGTTGAGGAAAGTTTGATAAGAAAAGTTGAAAAACAAAAAACAGAGACAATTAAAAAACCTATTAAAACTTGGTCAAGAAAATCAACAATTATTCCAGAATTTGTGGGAATAAGTTTTTTGATTTACAATGGTAAAAAATTTATCCCTATAACAATATCAGAGGATATGGTAGGTCATAAGTTTGGTGAATTTGCTCCAACTAGGCAATTTTTTGGTCATACACCAGCTGATAAAAAAGCTAAGGTAGAAGGTGGAGCGAAAAAATAATGTCAAAGTTAAAAAAACAGATAGACACTAAAATAGTTAAATCAGTGAACAAAAACATAAGATCTAGTACAAAAAAATTAAACCCAATTCTAAAATCATTAGTTGGAAAAAAAGTTGATATTGCAATTAGAAATTTATCCTTTTCAGATAAGAGAATATCCAATGATATTAAGAAAACTATTTCTTCAGCAATTGCAAATGCAGAAAATAATTTTCAATATGATATTGATAAATTGATTATAAAAGAAGCTTATTGTGGTAAGCAAGTTATGATGAAAAGATTTAGAGCTAGAGCAAAGGGTAGAGCTGCAGAAATAATGAAACCATATTCTAATTTAACAATAATATTAACAGAGCAATCTAAACAAATGGAAAATCATGGGACAAAAGGTTAATCCAGTAGGTTTAAGACTAGGCATCAACAGAGGATGGGACTCTGTATGGTATGCAAAGAAAAAAGATTTTGGAAAAAATCTGATAGAAGATTTTAGAATAAGAGAATATGTAAAAAAAAATGTAGTAAATTCAGGGGTATCCAAAGTAATGATTGAGAGAACAACTCAAAAATGTTTTGTAACAATTTATACTTCTAGACCAGGTTTTGTTATTGGAAAAAAAGGATCTGATATTGAAAAAATAAAAGGTAGACTTTCAAAATTAACATCTAATGAAGTTGTATTAAATATTAAAGAAGTAAAAAAACCAGAGACTAATAGTTATTTAGTTGCAGAAAATATTGCACAACAGCTTGTTAAAAGAGTATCTTACAGAAGAGCAATGAAACGAGCTATGCAATCAGCCTTAAGATTGGGTGCAAAAGGAATTAAAGTTTCAATCAGTGGAAGATTAGGAGGAAATGAAATAGCGAGAACTGAATGGTTAAGAGAAGGAAGCATACCTTCTCATACATTAAGGGCAGATATTGATTACGCAGAGGCAGAGGCTTTAACTACTTATGGCATAATAGGTATCAAAATCTGGATTTATAAAGGTGAAATATTTTCAAGAGAATTCAGTCAAGAAAGGAATAAAGCATAGTCAAATGTTACAACCAACTAGAACAAAATTTAGAAAAGCTCACAAAGGAAGAATACATGGAACGGCATCTAGATGTAATATAATGAATTACGGTTCATTTGGTTTAAAGGCAATTCAACCAGAAAGAATAATATCACGACAAATAGAGGCTGCTAGGGTTGCATTAACAAGACATATGAAAAGGCAAGGTAGAGTATGGACCAGAATGTTTCCAAATATTCCTGTATCAAAAAAACCCACAGAAGTAAGAATGGGTAAAGGTAAAGGATCTCCAGAATTTTGGGCGTGCAGAGTTAAACCAGGAAGAATTTTATTTGAAGTAGATGGTGTTTCTGAACAAATAGCAAAAGAAGCACTTTATAAAGCTTCAGCTAAGTTGCCTATTAAATGTAAATTTATAAAGAGAATATAAGATGAAAAAAAAAGAGATAAAGAAATTAACTAAGAGTCAAATGATAGATAACATAGAAAAACTTAAAAAAGACCTGTTTAATTTTAGATTTCAAAAAATTAATGGTCAATTGAAAAGTCCAGCTAAAATAACAGAAACTAAAAAAAATATTGCACGTTTAAAAACATTAATTGAGGTAAAAAATGCCTAAAAAAGTGTTAAGTGGAATTGTAGTGAGCGATAAACCAAATAAAACTATTACTGTTTTAGTAGAGAGAAAATATCAACATCCTGTTTTGAAGAAAGTTATGAAAGCAAGAAAAAAATATAATGTTCATGATGAGGAAAATAAATTTAAAACTGGAGACAAGGTTAACATTATAGAATGCAGACCACACTCTAAGAATAAAAAATTTGAAGTAATGGGGAGTATTAAATGATTCAAGTTCAGACTGAATTAATGGTTGCTGACAACACAGGTGCAAAAAAAATCGAGTGCATTAAAGTACTGGGAGGATCAAAAAGAAGATACGCAAGTATTGGAGATACTATCGTTGTTGCTATAAAAGAGGCAATACCCAAAGGAAAAGTTAAAAAAGGTGCTGTACACAAAGCGGTGGTTGTTAGAGTAAAAAAAGGAATTCATAGAAATGATGGATCTAAAGTTAGATTTGATAATAATGCTGCGGTCTTGACTGACGATAAAGGTGAACCGATAGGAACTAGGATTTTTGGACCTGTTACTAGAGAACTTAGAAGTAGAGGACAGATGAAAATAATTTCATTAGCACCAGAGGTTTTATAATGATTAAAAAAGGTATGAAAGTTAAAATTTTAACTGGAAAAGACAAGAGTAAAGAGGGTGAAGTTATTGAAATTGATAGAAAGAATTATAGAGCCAAAGTCAAAGGAATAAACATAGTAAAAAAACACGTCAAAACCACAAAAGAAAAGAAAGGCGGTATAGTTTCAAAAGAAAATTTTATTCATCTATCAAATTTAATAAATATGGAAAATAAAAAACAAGAGGCTAAAAAATAATGGAACCAAGATTAAAATCTTTAATAACAAATGAAATAAATCCAAGTTTGAAAGAGAAATTTGGTTACAAAAATATGTATATGGGACCAAGAATTGAAAAAATAGTGTTAAATATGGGACTTGGTTTAGACGGTAACGATACTAAAATTTTAACCTCTTGCATGGAAGATTTAGCAAATTTGACGGGACAAAAACCAGTTATTACAAAATTTAGAAAATCAATCGCTAATTTTAAAACTAGAAAAAATACCAACTCAGGCTTAAAGGTTACATTAAGAAAGAATAAAATGTACGAATTTATTGATAGATTGGTAAATATTGCATTACCTAGAATAAAAGATTTTAGAGGACTTAGTTCAAATGGATTTGATAAATTTGGAAACTATACATTTGGTATAAAAGAGCAAATAATATTTCCAGAAGTAAATTTTGACAAGATAGATAAGGTTAGAGGTCTTGATATAACAATTGTAATTAAATCCATTAATAGAAAACATAGTTATGAACTTTTAAAAAAATTAAATTTCCCATTCAATGAAAGTAGAGGTAATTAATGGCAAAGTTAAGTGCAATTAATAAAAATAACAAAAGAATTAAAATGTCTGAAAAATTTTATAAAAAAAGATTAAATTTAAAAAAAATAATTATGAACAAACAATTAAGTTTTGAAGAGAGATTTAAGGCTCAACAAAAACTTTCAAAATTACCAAGGAATTCTGCAAAAACTAGAGTTAGAAATAGGTGTCAAATAACAGGTAGACCACATGGTGTTTATCGAAAATTAAAAATATCAAGAATTGCTTTAAGACAGTTAGGCTTAGAGGGAAAAATTCCTGGTATGGTAAAATCAAGTTGGTAGAAAGGTATTTATGAGTTTAAGTGATCCAATTGGAGATATGTTAGCAAGAATTAAAAATTCACAAATGAGAAATCATAAGAAAATTGAGCTGCCATCTTCAAAGTTTAAAACCAAAATAGCGGATATTTTAAAGTCTGAAGGATACATAATTGACTATGAGATTAAATCAGAGGAAAATAAAGTAAATTTGCTAATAAGTTTGAAATACAATTCAGGTAACCCAGTAATAAGTTCAATAGAAAGAGTATCAAAACCCGGTAGAAGAATATTCTCAAGTGCTGAAAGTTTACCAAAAGTAAATAATGGTCTTGGTATTGCAATAATATCTACTCCAAAAGGGGTCATGACAGATATTGACGCTAGAAAACAAAAAGTTGGTGGTGAAATAATTTGTAAGGTATTTTAATGTCTAAAATTGGTAAAATAAGTATATCGATTCCAGAAAAAGTAAAAGTCATATTAAGTGGTAATATGATTAACATAGAGGGACCATTAGGAAAAAAATCATTAAATATAGATCTAGATATCTTTGATTTAAATATTAACGAAGGTAAAGAAGTATCAATTAAACCAAAAAAAAATAACCAGGGTACAAAAAGACTTTGGGGGATGAATAGAAGTTTAATTAATAATGCGATAATTGGAACTAGCAAGGGATATGAGAAAATTTTAGAACTTTCAGGTGTAGGTTATAGAGCAGCTTTAAAAGGTAATATTCTAAATATGCAATTAGGTTTTAGTCATGATATAAACTTTAAAATTCCTGAAGGTATTAAAATTCAAGTTGAGAAACAGAATATTCTTAAAATCACGGGCACAGACAAACAAAAAGTTGGAATGGTAGCATCACAAATTAAAAGTATTAGGCCGCCCGAGCCATATAAAGGCAAAGGAATTAAAGAACAAGGTCAGTATATTTTAAGAAAAGAAGGTAAAAAGAAATAATGAAAATAAAAAAAATAGATAAAAAAAAATTTAGAATTCGAAATAAAATTAAAAAAATCTCTGCAAATGACAGATTTAGATTAAGTGTAAATAGATCAACTAGAAATATAAGCGCACAAATAATAGATGATAAAAATAGAAAAACATTGGTATCTGCTACTTCAATTAGTAAGGATATAAAGTCACAAAAAAAAAATAAGAAAGAATTATCAACTCTTGTAGCGGAGGAATTAGCTAAAAAAGCAAAAGAAAAAAAAATTACAAAGGTTTATTTTGACAGAGGTGGATATAAATATCATGGAAGAATAAAGTTGTTAGCTGATGAGCTTAGAAAAAATGGATTGGAATTTTAAATTATGGAAAAAAACACAGAATTTGTTGAAAAGCTAGTTCACATTAATAGAATTACTAAAGTTGTTAAAGGCGGAAGAAGGTTTGGATTTTCCGCATTAGTTGTCGTGGGAAATCAAAATGGAAAAATAGGTATAGCACATGCTAAAGCTAAACAAGTTCCTGATGCGATCAAAAAAGCTAATGAATTGGCAAGAAGGAGTCTTGTGCAGATACCTCTCAGAGAGGGACGAACAATACATCACGATATTTATGGCAAAGATGGAGCTGGTAAAATAAAGTTAAGAGCAGCTCCAAAAGGTACAGGTATAATAGCAGGTGGTGCTGTTAGAGCGGTATGTGAGGTACTTGGTATCAAAGATATAGTAGCCAAATCATTAGGAACTGCAAACCCTCATAATGTTATTCGAGCATGTATGAAAGCACTTTTAAGACAAAATTCCCCAAAAAACATTTCACTAATAAGAAATAAAAAAATATCGGAAATTATTGAGAAAAGAGGATAATGAGTATTTTAAACAAAACTGTAAAAGTTAAAATTTCAAAGAAAAGATTAGGAAGAGGTATAGGTTCTGGTAAGGGAAAAACTTCAGGAAGAGGAGTTAAAGGACAGAAATCAAGATCAGGTGTAGCTATTAACAGCTTTGAGGGTGGACAAATGCCACTTTATAGAAGATTACCAAAAAGAGGCTTTAATCCAATAAATAAAAAGAAGATTGCAAAAATAAACTTAGATCAACTACAAAGTTTCTTGGACAGTAAAAAGATAGATTCTCAAAACCTGATTAATTTAGAGACATTACAACTTAAAAAGATAATAAATAAATCATATTCAAAATATAAAATTCTTGCCAATGGAAATTTGACTTCAAAAATAAATATAGAAGCTGACTTTTCATCAATTACAGCAAAGGAAAAAGTAGAAAAGCTTGGTGGTGTTTTAAAAATCAAAAATCCTAATTAGCTATGAGCGATTCATCTCAAACAAATGATTTAAGGAATCGGATTTTATTTACAGTTTTAATACTTGCAATATACAGATTAGGCACATTCGTACCTTTGCCAGGTATAGATCCAGAGCAACTCAAAGTTATGATGGACAGCAACCAAAAAGGATTGTTGGGAATGTTTAATGTATTTGCAGGTGGTGCAGTTAGTAGAATGGCAATATTTGCATTAGGCATAATGCCTTATATCTCATCATCAATTATTATACAGTTGTTAACTGGAGTTACTGACTATTTCAAAAATCTTAAAGCACAAGGAGAAATAGGAAGACAAAAAATTACTCAAATAACGAGATATGGAACAGTTTTATTAGCAACCGTTCAAGGGTATGGGCTTGCTGTAGGTTTAGAGTCATCAGCTGACTTAGTAATAAATCCTGGAGTTTTTTTTAAAATTTCTACAGTATCAACAATTGTTGCTGGTACGATATTTTTAATGTGGTTGGGTGAACAAATAACGCAAAGAGGAATAGGTAATGGAATTTCTTTAATAATTTTTTCAGGTATTGTAGCTGAAATCCCGAGAGCATTAGTTACAACATTTGAACTGGGTAGAACTGGCGCTATTTCAACATTAATGATTATAGTTATTTTTATTCTGTTAATTTTAACAATATTATTTATCGTTTTTATGGAAAGAGCATTAAGGAAAATATTGATTAATTACCCCAAAAGACAAATGGGAAATAAAATGTATGGTGGTGAGTCATCTCATTTGCCATTGAAGATAAACTCAGCTGGTGTTATACCAGCAATTTTTGCCTCTGCATTATTATTACTTCCTGTAACATTTTCAAATTTTAACGTTTCTCAAAGTGAAACTTTTCTAAATATTTCCTCATACTTTTCGCAGGGCCAACCTCTTTACATGATATTATACGCATCAGGAATAATTTTTTTTACTTTTTTTTATACTTCAATAACATTCAATCCTAACGAAACAGCTGAAAATTTAAGAAAATATGGAGGTTTCATTCCAGGCATAAGACCTGGTGAAAGCACAGCATTATACATCGACACAATTTTAACAAGACTTACAACAATTGGAGCCTTATATTTAACTCTAGTTTGTTTGATGCCTGAGTTTTTAATAGCAAACTATCCTATACCTTTTTATTTGGGTGGAGCATCTGTATTAATTGTAGTTGTTGTTGCTATAGATACTGTAACCCAGGTTCAAACAAGATTAATGAGCTCACAATACGAGCAATTGATAAAAAAAACCAAATTTGGAAGATAGTCCAAAGTGAATGTTGTAATATTTGGACCACCAGGAGCAGGCAAGGGTACTCAAGCTTCAAATATAGCTAAAAAATTTGAACTTTATCAAATTTCTACTGGAGATCTTTTAAGAAATGAAGTTGAAAATCAAACAGATATTGGCAAAGTTATTGAGAATATAATTTCGAAGGGAGATTTTGCAACTGATGAAATTGTAAATGATTTAATTGAAAAAGTTATTTTCGACCCACAAAAAAAAAACAAATTAATATTTGATGGATACCCAAGATCTGTAAACCAAGCCGAAAATCTTGATTTATTATTAAGTAAATCTTCCCAGAAAATAGATTTTATTTTTTTTCTAAATGTAAAAAAAGAAACGATAATTAAAAGAATAGAAAAGAGAAAAATTTTGGAAAATAGAGCTGATGATAACATTTCAACACTTCTTAAAAGATATGATACTTATATGAAAACAACTAAACCTGTCTTAGATTTCTATTCTCAAAAACACAATTTTCATGAAATTGATGGAGATAAGAAAATAGTAGAAATATCAAGTAAAATAGAGCAAATACTATCAGTTTAAGACATTGACTTTAAAAGAACTTCTTATATAAAAGGCTAAATTTTATCTCATTATTATGGCTCGTATAGCAGGTGTAAACATTCCGCAAAATAAATTGGTTCGTATTGGACTTACTTATATTTATGGTATTGGAGAAAAAAACTCTAATGATATTTGTAAATCATTAGAAATTCCAAGCACAAAACGAGTTAATGAATTAACTGATGATGAAATTTTAAAAATAAGAGAATTTATAGATCAAAAGTTCTCTGTTGAAGGAGATCTAAGAAGAGATACTTCATTAAACATTAAAAGATTAATTGATCTTGCCTCATATAGAGGCTCTAGACATAGAAAAAAACTGCCTGTACGAGGACAGAGAACAAGATGTAACGCTCGTACACGTAAGGGTAAAGCTATCGCAATTGCAGGTAAAAAATTAACACCACTAAAAAAATAAATGTCAAAAGAAAAAATTGAAAATAAAGAACAAAATAAAGATATTAAAGCCAAAACTAAAAAAAGTTCTTATTCAAAAAAGAAAAAAAATAAGAAAAATATTTTAAATGGTATCGCATATGTGCAATCTACTTTTAATAATACCATTGTTTCGATAGCAGACACAAATGGAAATATAATCTCTTGGGCTTCCGCAGGTCAAAAAGGATTTAAAGGTTCTAGAAAGTCAACACCTTATGCAGCGCAAGTAGCTGCAGATTCTGCTGCAGTAAAAGCTTTAGAGGTTGGTATGAAAATTCTTTCTGTTGAAGTTAAAGGACCAGGCTCAGGAAGAGAAACAGCCCTTAGAGCATTGCAGGCAAGAGGCTTCAAAATAATTTCTATAAAAGATACAACCCCAATGCCACATAATGGTTCACGGCCGCCAAAAAAAAGGAGAGTGTAAATGGACACAACTGAAGTTAATGTAAAAAATTGGAAGTCATTAATAAAACCACCTAAACTAGATGTTAAACTCAGCGAAGATAAGTCTTATGCTAAAATAATAGCTGAGCCTCTTGAAAAAGGATATGGGCTTACATTAGGTAATTCATTAAGAAGAATTTTATTATCCTCTATTAGAGGTACAGCAGTAACAGCAATTCAAATAGATGGTGTTTTGCACGAATTTACATCAATTAAAGGCGTCAGGGAAGACGTAACAGATATTGTTTTAAATGTTAAATCACTTGCTCTTAAAAGCAACTCGGAAACTACTTATAAACTTATTCTCGATGCAAAAGGACCAGGCGAAATAAAAGCATCAAACATTACTACATCAGGAGATATTGAAATATTAAATCCAGATTTAGTAATTTGTAATTTAGATGAAAATACTAATTTTCATATGGAAATGACCGTAAATAATGGAAAAGGTTATGTATCAGCCGATATGAATAAGCCCGAGGAACCACCATTAGGTCTTATACCAATAGACTCACTATTTAGCCCTGTTAAAAATGTATCATATTCAATTAGCACTGCTAGAGAAGGTAAAGCACTGGATTATGATAAATTAACAATGGAAGTTCAGACAAATGGATCGATTTCAGCCGAAGACGCTGTTGCTTACTCAGCAAGAATATTTCAAGACCAACTTGGAATGTTTGTAAATTTTGATGAGCCTCAGGAAGTAATTATAAGAGAACAACCCACTGAACCAGAGTTTAATAAAAATTTACTTCGAAAAGTTGATGAATTAGAGCTTTCAGTCAGATCAATGAACTGCCTGAAGAATGATAATATTATATATATCGGAGACCTGGTTCAAAAGTCTGAAGGTGAAATGTTAAGAACACCTAATTTTGGAAGAAAATCTCTTAATGAAATAAAGGAGGTTCTAACTGGCATGTCTCTTTACCTTGGAATGGAGATACCTAATTGGCCCCCAGATAATATTGCTGAATTATCTAAAAAACTAGAGGAAGCAATATAATGAGACATAGAATGGGCTATAAAAAGCTCAATAGAACATCTGAGCATAGAAAAGCATTAATTAAAAATATGCTTAATTCATTAATAAAGTATGAACAAATAACAACAACATTACCAAAAGCAAAAGTCTTAAAACCACAAGCAGACAAAATAATTACATTGGGCAAGAAAGACACTTTATCAAATACAAAAATGTTAATTTCAAAGTTACAAGATATTAAATCTTCAGATAAGGTAAAAAAAACTCTTTCTAAAAGATATGAAAATAGAAAAGGTGGATATACGAGAATAATTAAGGCTGGTTTCAGATATGGCGACAATGCACCAATGGCAGTGATTGAGTTTGTCGATAGAGACGTTGAGGCAAAAAAAGTAGATAGAAAGAAAAAAGATACAGCTAAAGATCAAAATAAAGAAATACCTAAAGAAACAAAAGCTTAAACCAAACTAAATGAAAAAACTTATACACGTTGATAAGACGTTCAACGGTATGCGTATTGATAGATTTTTAAGAAATCAATATGGGCAAATTCCTCAAAGTTTAATAGAAAAGAATTTAAGAAATGGAAAGATTAAATTAAATAAAAAAAAAATTAAAAGTTCCAAAAAAATTCAATTAAATGATAAGATTGAATTATTTAACTTTAAATTTGAAAATATTTTAAAGCAAAATAAACAAAAATTTGTACCTACTAATGAAATTATAAAAGAAAATGAGGATTTAATTATTGAAAATAATGATAATTTTGTAGTTTTAAATAAACAATCAGGAATTTCAGTACAAGGTGGCACAAAATCTAAAAAAAATTTAACCGATATCTTTTCAAAAAGCGATCTATTTAAAGATACTAAACCATTTTCTGTACATAGATTGGATAAAGATACGTCTGGAGTATTTATAATTGCAAAAAATAGAGAGACAGCTCAATTATTAACATCACTTTTTAGATTAAGAAAAGTTTACAAAACCTACCTTGCAATATGTAATGGTGAATTAATTTTAAATAATGAAGGCTTAATGAAAGATGATTTATTAAGATTTGAAAATAAAAAAAAAATAATAGAAAGTGCAGAAACAAAATACGAAATTTTAGACAAGAATAGTAATGCTACATTTATAGAATTGCATCCAATTACCGGAAGAAAACACCAATTAAGAAAACAATTATTTAATCTTGGAAACTCAATTATTGGAGACAAAAAATACCATACAAGTAATAGCTCAAAAAAGAGTAGTAAATATCTCATGTTACACTCTTATGAAATAAAATTTAAAATTAACAAAAAAAAATATACATTTAGAGCAACACCACCTGATTATTTTAGAAATATGTTAAAAGCAAAAAGACTTAATTTTTAATGTTTGACAAAAAATTCTTAATTAAAGTGTTTTTAATTTTTTTATAGCTTTGATTTTTGATTGTTACTAAATTTGTAACCCCTTTGTTACTAATTCCACAAGGTATTATTTTTTTATATGCATCAAGATTGTTTGATACATTTAATGCAAAACCGTGGTATGCTATCCATTTTTTAACTTTAATCCCTATTGCTGCAATTTTATTTTCTTTTCCTGATTTATCCTTAAACCAAATTCCAATATTTTTTCTATCAGCAAAGGTATTTATGTTGTAATCCCTTAGTGTATCGATAATTGTTTTTTCAATAGCAGTTAAAAGTTTTTTTATATTTTTACCTCGTTTGTTTAGATCTAACACAAAATAGAAAACTATTTGGCCTGGGCCATGGTACGTTATTTTTCCACCCCTATTCGTTTTTATAAAATTTATTGATTTATCTAAAATTTCGTTATTTTTAAAACTAGTACCACCTGTATATATTTCTTCGTGTTCTAGAATCCATATAAGTTCATTACCTTCATTTATTTTGATTTGTTCTAATTTATCTTCAAGTTTATCTATTGCAGATTTATATTTTATTGGTTTTACTGACTTTTTGATCTCTATTGTCATTATAAATTTGTATTATTTTTATTTTGTATTAATAGTGCGAACTAAATTAAAGGTAAATTTTATGACTATAGTAAAAAAAATTAAAGATAAAAAAGTAAATTTTGAATTTAATAAGGAATTTATTAAAGTTGTTACAGATAAAATTGCCTCCAATGATGCTGAATTTATAACAAATTCATTTAATGATATGCATCCAGCCGATGCAGCTGACATAATTGAGCATTTAAGTCAAAACGATAGAGAAAATTTAATAAAATTAAATAATTTTAAAGTAGACCCTGAGGTTTTCGTTGAGTTAAACGAGTCAATTCAATCTGAGATGATTACTTATTTGTCGTCTGAATCAATAGTAAATATTTTGAAAAATTTAGAGTCAGATGATGCAATTAAAATTTTAGAAAATGTAGATGAAAAAGATAAAAATACTATTCTTGGTTCATTACCACCCAAAGATAGATTTGCTTTACTAGAAAGTTTAAGTTATCCAGAAGACTCAGCCGCAAGAATTATGCAGCGTGAGTTTACAGCAATACCAAGTAATTGGTCTGTAGGCCAAACAATAGATTATCTTAGAGAAAATAAGGAACTCCCAGAGGAATTCCTTGAAATATTTATTGTTGACCAAGAATTTAAACCTATAGGCACTGTTCCGTCATCAAGAGTGTTAAGAACACCAAGAGATACAAAAATGATGTCTATAATGGCTGAGTCGCAAACATTGATACCTGTAGATATGGATAAGGAAGAAGTAGGTAATTTATTTGAAAATTATAATTTAAGTTCTGCCGCTGTTGTTGATAAATCAGACAAGTTAGTTGGAATGATTACTTATGATGACGTATTGACTGTATTAAAAGAAGAGGCTGAAGAAGATGCTCTTAGATTAGCCGGAGTAGGTGACGAAGAAATTACTGATGGAGTAATTACGAAAACAAAAAGAAGATTCAATTGGTTACTTTTAAATTTATTTACCGCTTTTCTCGCAACCTATTGTATCAGTTTATTCGGAGCCACAATTGAACAGATGGTAGTATTAGCTTTTTTAATGCCAATTGTTGCTTCAATGGGAGGTAACGCTGGTATGCAAACTTTAGCTGTTACTGTAAGATCGTTAGCAACACAAGATCTTACAAAAAATAATTTTACCAATAATATTATTAAAGAATTTAATATAGGAGTGTTAAATGGAATTATTTTTGCAATAATAAGCTCTATAATAGTTTACTTTTGGTTCAACGATACTCAACTTGCTTTTATAATTTCTATTTCTATGATTTTAACAATGATAGTTGCCGGATTGTTTGGAATATTAATACCTGTAACTTTAAAAAAAATGAATATTGATCCAGCAATTTCTTCTAGTGTTTTTGTGACAACTATAACTGATGTAATAGGTTTTGTTTCTTTTTTAGGTGTAGGTGCTTATTTTTTATAATTAAAAGTTATCTATTAATCTTACACCATTAATATTGTAGGCGACAAAGAGCCTAAATTTATTTTTTCGATTATTAAGTTTCAGACTTTTTTCATCTCTGAACTCTAAATAATCTATTTTTATATTAAATTTATTCTCAAGTTTTATTTTATAATCAGATAAATCTAATTTAAGTTTTGATGAGTGCAATTGAGATCTTTCTTTTATTTTGATTAGTAATTTTGCAATTTTTGATGCTTTTTCTAATGATTTTTTATTAAGCAATTTATTTCTTGTAGATAAGGCAATTTTGTCAGCTGTTCTTATTGTTGGGCATGCATTAATTCGTACACCAAATTTTTTCGATAAAAATTTTTTAATTAAGTGTAATTGTTGGTAGTCTTTTTCACCCATAAATAAATCTTTTGATTTAATAATAGACATCAATCTATTCATAACATTAAGCACTCCCTCAAAATGGCCTTTTCTAAATTTAGCGCATAATATTTTATCTTTTTTTCTTAAAACAAATTTTCTAGAATTAAACTTATAAATATCTTTTATCTTGGGTATGAATAAGTAGTTAACGTTTAATTTTTTTAAAGAAATTATGTCTTTTTTAATATTCCTAGGATATTTCCTAAAGTCAATTTTTTTATTAAATTGAGTTGGGTTTACAAAAATACTTACAATAGTCTTATTTTTTTTCTTTTGTGAGGCTTTTATTAGGGATATGTGACCGTTATGAATTCCACCCATAGTTGGCACAAATCCGACATTTTTATAGTTTTTAATTTCTTTATTTAAATTAAAAATACTTGTAATTATTTTCATTTTATAAATATATGTTTATAAATAAATTATCTAAATGATTAAACAAGCTATTATTCCACTAGCAGGATTGGGTACAAGACTTTTACCTTTAACAAGTGTCTTTGCTAAAGAGTTACTACCAATAAATGGTAAACCAGGAATTGAATATATTCTTGATGAATGCATAGAAGCTGGAATTACTGAAATAATTTTTATTATTTCAAAAAAAAAAGAAATGATAAAAAGGTATTTTTATAATGATAATTTTTATAAATCCTTAATAAAAAAGAAAAAAGACTCAAGAATTATTGAAGAATATAAAAAAATTTTAAAATATAAAAAGAAAATTAAATTTGTATATCAAAACAAACCTTTAGGCACAGGTGATGCCGTTCTTAAGACAAAAAAATTTATTAAAAATAGTTATTTTCTTATGCTTCTGCCAGATGATTTAATTATAAAAAAGAACTGTTCAAAAGATATGATTAGATTACATAAAAAATATAATGCCTCAGTTATGGCTAGCATGTCAGTAAAAAAAAATAATGTTAATCGTTGGGGAATATATTCTGTTGCTTCAAATATAGATAGGAGAAATTTTGTAATATCTGATGTTATAGAAAAACCAACTGTTAACGAAGCACCCTCTAAAAACGCAGTGATCGGAAGATATATATTAAGTAGAGATATATTCAAAATTTTAAAAAAACAAAAAAAAGGAAAAAATGGAGAAATTCATATTACAGATTCAATTAAAACTATGATTGATAATAAATCCTTATTTATTGGCCATAAATTTTCAGGAAAATATTTAGACTGTGGTTCTATGGAAGGGTATATAAAATCAACTCTAGAGATCTCCAAATTATGAAAATTTGTATTATTGGTTCTGGCTATGTAGGTTTAGTCAGCGGAACATGTTTTTCAGAGCTGGGAAATAAGGTTATTTGTATTGATAATAATAAGCAAAAAATTGAAAATCTCAAAAAGGGAGTAATTCCAATATTTGAACCTGGGTTAGAAGAATTAATAATAAGAAATGTTAAACAAAAGAGACTTAATTTCTCTACAGATGTAAATAATTCAATAAGAAATTCAGATATTATATTTATTTGTGTAGGTACCCCAACTAACAAAAATTCTAATAAAGCTAATTTAAAATACGTTTATAAAGTTGTTTCAGACATAAAAAAAAACTTAAATAAATATAAAATCATAGTCACAAAATCTACTGTTCCTGTAACTACTGGTGATCAAATAGAAAAAATATTAGAATCAAAAAACAAAATTAAATTTGATGTTGTTTCAAATCCTGAATTTTTAAGAGAAGGTGAAGCAATCAGGGATTTTATGTATCCTGATAGAGTGGTAATTGGCACTGACAGCAAAAAAGCAAATAATATACTGAAAAACCTTTATTTACCTTTAATAAAAAAAACAAATAGATATTTTCATACAACTAGAAGAGCTGCTGAGTTAATAAAATATGCCTCAAATGCATTCTTAGCTACAAAAATTTCTTTTATAAATGAAATTGCAAATTTATGTGAAAATACAAACATAGATGTAAAAGAAATATCTACTGGAATTGGACTAGACAATAGAATAGGTGATAGATTTTTAAGAGCAGGGCCTGGATATGGTGGATCTTGTTTTCCAAAAGATACAAGTGCTTTAGTTTCAACATCTAAGCAATTTAAAACTAACCTCTCAATTGTTAAAAGTGTAATAAATTCAAATAAATCAAGATATAAAATTTTACTAAATAAAATAACTAAAATTATGAAAAATAAACTTAAAAGTAAAAATATTACTTTTTTAGGAGTTACCTTTAAACCAGGCACAGATGATATGAGAGAGGCTACTTCTTTAAAATTAATACCTTACTTAATAAATAAAGGGTCTAATGTTTCCTATTATGAACCTACGGGCATAAAAAGTAATTTTAATAAAAATAAAGTAAAATATATAAATAATATAAAAGACGCCTGTAAGAAGGCTGATTTAGTTATAATTCACACAGAATGGAATGAATTTAAACAACTAAATCTTAAAAAAATAAGTAATAAGAAAAATTGTAAAATTTATGATTTAAGAAATTTATATTCTCCTGAAAAAATGAAAAAAAATAAAGTTAGTTATTTTAGTATAGGCAGATAATCAAATAATCTCAAATATAGCATCAACTTCTACCGCAACACCTAACGGTAAACTATTTGTGCTTACAGCAGCTCTAGTGTGAGTTCCATTTTCACCAAAAACATTCTTGATTAAATCTGAAGCACCATTAATTACTTTAGGTTGTTCAGTAAAGTCTTCGGTTGAGTTAACAAATCCGGTTAATTTTATACATGACTTTATTTTTGATAGATCGTCACCACAAGCTTTTTTAGCCTGAGAAATAATACTTAATGCACATCTCTCCGCAGCTTTGTAAGCTTGATCTGTGTTAAAATCCTTTCCAACTTTCCCTTTGATTAACTTACCCTCAGCATCAATGGATATTTGTCCTGAAATAAAAAGCAAATTACCAGTGATTTTAGTTGCTACATATGATCCAACGGGGTCAGTAGCTTTTGGCAAAGTAATACCCATTTCATTCAATTTTTTATCAATATTCATTATTTACTTTTTTTTTTCTTTTTATTTTTATCGTACTCTTTTCTTTTCTCAATTAAAATAAGCGCCTCTTCCATTGTTAATTCAATGGGGTCTTTCTCCTCAGGTATTGTGGCATTTAATGATTTATATTTAATATATGGCCCATATTGACCTTTCATTATTCTTACTGGTTTTTTATCTTCTGGGTGTTCTCCAAGATCTTTTATTAATGATGATGAAATTCTACCAGGTTTTGCTTCAGCAATTAATGTTACAGCTCTATTTATTCCAATGCTAAATATTTCCTCTACATTCTCTAAACGAGCAGATTTATTATCGCATTTTAAATAAGGGCCGAATCTTCCAACATTTACGGTTATATCTTTATCATTTTCAGGATTTTTACCTAAGATTAATGGTAAAGAGCACAAATATTTTGCTCTTTCTAAATCTATACTTTTAATATCAATCCCTTTTGGTATTGAGACATTTTTCATATTATTTTCTTCTTTTTTCAATTTCCTTTTTTTCTTTGTTGTTTCCTCTTCTTCTTTTTCTTTTTCATATTGCAAATAAGGGCCAAATCTTCCATTTTTTAAAAATATATCTTTACCAAGATCATTTTGACCAATGAGCTTCGGCTCTGCCAAGGTTAATTGCTGAGCAGCCTTAGATTTAGATAGAGGTCTGGTAAATTTACAATCTGGATAATTTGAGCATCCAATAAATGCACCACCTCTGAAACTATTTTTTAAGCTTAATTGGCCACTAGAACAAAGTCTACATTTTCTATTAATATTTCCATCTTTATCTACTTCGAAAATTAACGATCCCAGACTTTCATTAAGCAAGTCTAGAACTTCTCTTGTTCGTTTTTCCTTAACATCTGTTACATTTAAGTTAAAATCTTTCCAAAATTCTTCCAAAACCTTTATCCAATTCTCTTTACCTGAGGTTATGTCATCTAATTGATCCTCTAATTTTGCAGTAAAATCATAATCAACATATTTAGAAAATAATTTTTCTAAAAAAGCAGATAGCAATTTTCCTCTATCAGTTGGGAAAAATCTTTTATTTTCTATATCAGCATATCCTCTATTTGAAATAACAGAAATGATACTAGCATAAGTAGACGGTCTACCAATTCCTAATTCTTCAAGTTTTTTAACAAGACTAGCTTCAGAATATCTTGGAGGAGGTTGGGTAAAGTGTTGTTCATCATAAAAATCTTTATAAGTTACTTCTCCTTTACTAATATCTGGTAAAATAGTTTCCTCCTCCTCTTTATTTCCATCTAATTTTGAAATTTTTAAAAAACCATCAAACTTTAAAGAAGAGCCACTTGCTCTAAATATATTTTTTTCATCATCAGATGAGATAGTAACAGTTTTTCTGTCAAATTTTGCAGATTCCATTTGTGAGGAAATGGATCTTGACCAAATTAAATTGTAGAGTTTATATTGATCTGTACTTAGGTATTTTTTCATTTCATCTGGAACTCTACTTATTTCTGTTGGCCTGATTGCTTCATGTGCCTCTTGAGCATTTTTTGCCTTTTTTCCTGAATAATTTAATGGTGAAGGTGGTAAATAATCATTTCCATAGTTCTGACCAATGAAATTTCTGAATGAGGCAACAGCATCCTTTGAAATATTTGTACCATCTGTTCTCATATAAGTAATTAAGCCAACTGTTTCACCATCTATATCTATCCCTTGATATAATCTTTGTGCAATTTGCATTGTTCTTGATGCTCCAAACCCTAATTTACTAGATGAAGTTTGTTGTAAAGTTGAAGTAGTAAATGGACCAGATGGGTTTCGAGTGTATGTTTTAGAAGTTATATCACTAACTTTATATTTTTTGTTTTTTATTAATTCTACTCCTGAATTAACTTCCACTTTATTTTTAAATGAAAACTTTTCAATTTTTTTTCCATCAAGTTGATTAATATTTGTATTTATTATTAAATTATCTTTTGTTAAAAAATTTATATTTAGTGTCCAAAACTCTTTAGGTTGAAATACCTCTATTTCATGCTCTCTCTCTGTAAGCAATCTAAGTGCTACAGACTGAACTCTTCCTGCTGATTTTGATCCAGGTAGCTTTGTCCATAAAATAGGTGATATATTAAAACCTACTAGATAATCTAAAGCACGTCTTGCCATGTAAGCATCAACAAGTTCATTCTCAATATTTCTAGGATTATCTATCCCATTTATTACAGCTTTTTTAGTGATTTCGTTGAAGACTACTCTTTCAACTTTTTTGTCTTTCAGTAGTTTTTTTTCATCTAAAAATTCTTTTACATGCCACGCTATTGCTTCACCTTCACGATCAGGGTCGGTAGCAAGAATAATTTTGTCTGAATTCTTGGCTGTATCAGTTATTTCTTTTAAATATTTTTTAGAAAAACTGTCAACTTCCCAAATCATCTTAAAGGAATTTTCTGGATCAACTGAACCATTCTTTGATGGTAAATCTCTGATATGACCATAGCTAGCTAAAACTGTGTAATCTGCACCAAGATATTTATTTATAGTTTTAGCTTTTGCAGGACTTTCAACAATTACAAGATTCATTATTGTTGAAACTACTTATAACTACTTAACTGTCAAATTAATAAATTTTACTCTTTGTTTCTTCTTTGTTTTTTAATCTTTTTATATTTTCTCTATGAGTATAAAAAATTAAAACAAACATAATGGTAAAAAAAATAAAATTACCATTACCTAAAATTAATATGTAAATTGGTATTGAGATTGATGCAATTAAGGAAGATAGGGAAGAATATTTAGATATAATAAAGGTTAAAACCCAAATAATCCCAAATATTAATGCATAATAAATATTTATTGAAATTAGTATTCCCACAAATGTTGCAACACCCTTACCTCCATCAAATTTTAACCAAACTGGAAATAAATGACCTAAAAAAGCACAAAGTGCTGAAATAAAAATTAAATCAGGATAATAAAGCTTTACATAAATAACAGGTATAACAGCTTTTAAAATATCTAGTATTAGGGTTAAATATCCTAATCTTTTATTTCCTGTTCTTAAAACATTTGTTGCTCCTATATTTCCAGACCCAACATCTCTTATATCTTTTTTAAGAAATATTTTTGTAAATATGTATCCAAAAGGAATTGAACCAAATAAATAAGATATTAAAGCTGTAATTATGTAATCCATTATTCAGCTTTAAATAATTCTTCTCCATTAACAAAAGTATTCGTTACTTTGCCTTGCAATTTTTTATCTTCTATTGGAGTATTTTTTGATTTTGATATTAATTTTTCTTTTCTCACTACCCATGGTTTGTTTATGTCTACAATACAAAAGTCAGCATCATTACCTATTGATAAATTACCTTTGTTAATTTTAAGTATTTTTGCAGGACTAGATGTTAAAGCCTTTATAATAGTTTCTAAATTTACTGAACCATTGTGATATAACTCTAAACTTAAAGGTAATAAAGTTTCGATACCTGATGCACCAGTTTCTGCTTGTGCAAAAGTTAATCTTTTATTTTCCTCGTCTTCAGGTTTATGATCTGATACTATTACATCAATCGTTTCATCAACCAACCCTTGAACTAGAGCATTTCTATCATCTTCGGTTCTTAAAGGTGGAGACAACTTTAAAAATGTTTTGAAATCACCAATATCATTTTCGTTTAAAGATAAATTATTAATTGAAACACCGCAGCTAAAATTAACTTTATTCTTTCTCTCTCTAATTATTTCAACTGAACTTGCTGATGAAATTTGTGATATATGATATCTGCAATTGTTATACTCTAATAAAGTTAAATCTCTTTCTAAGATTAACAATTCTGCACTTACAGGAATTCCCTGCAAACCAAGTTTTGTGGCAATTATGCCATCATTAATCATTCCATCTTTTGATAACTCTGCATCTTCTGCATGTTGTATAATTAAAGAATTTAAATCTGAGGCTGAATTCATAATTCTATTCATTATTCTTGGGTTTTGAATAGTTTTAATTCCATCTGTAAATCCAATAATCCCTTTTCCTTGCAATAACCCAAATTCAGTCATGTTCTCTCCCTCTGTATTTACAGTTAATGCAGCAGTTGGAAAAATATTTATTTTAGATTTATCTCTTCCTCTTCTTCTAAGAAAATCAACAATCGAAACATTATCAATCACTGGATTAGTGTTAGGCATTGTTACAACGGATGTCACTCCACCTGATAAAGCAGCTTCGCTTAATGTTCTAAAATTTTCTTTATATTCAAAACCAGGCTCACCAACAAATACACGCATATCTACCAAACCAGGGAATATATGCTTACCTTTTAAATCGATTACTTTTTCTCGAGATGGAATATTATTAGTATTTACTTTTTTACCAACACCTTCAATTTTTCCATTTTCGTCAATTATTAATCCACCTGTCTCATTTAATGAATTATACGGATCAATTATATTAGCATTTATAAAGTATTTTTTTTTCATTTATTCACAAAATATCTTTAAGCAAGCCATTCTTACTGCTACTCCTAATTCAACTTGTTCTTTAATTACACTTTTATTAATATCGTCTGCTAAGTTTGTATCAATTTCAATTCCTCTGTTCATTGGACCCGGGTGCATTATAAGCGCATCTTCTTTAGCAAATTTTATTTTGTCTGGTGTTAAACCGTAATATTCATAGTATTCTCTGTTAGAAGATAGAAAAGAACTTGTCATTCTTTCATTCTGAAGTCTTAACATCATCACTATGTCACAGTCTTTAACCCCTTTTTTCATATCTGAAAAAATATTGACACCAAATCTTTCTATTTCATTTGGCATAAGATTAGTTGGAGCTACTATATTTACTTCAGCACCTAACATGTTTAGTAAATAAATATTTGATCTTGCTACTCTTGAATGAAGAATATCTCCACATATAGCTATTTTAAGACCTTCTATTTTTTTTCTTCTATTTATTATAGTTAACGCATCTAGTAGAGCTTGAGTAGGGTGTTCTCTTCGTCCATCTCCTGCATTTAGAACTGCACAATTAACTTTTTGAGATAACAAATTACAAGCACCAGAATCTTGATGCCTTATAACGATGATATCTGGATGCATTGCATTTAATGTCATTGCTGTATCTATTAGAGTTTCACCTTTTTTTATTGCAGAGTTTGTAATATTCATTGACATTACATCTGCACCTAATCTTTTTCCTGCTAATTCAAAAGAACTTTGAGTCCTGGTCGAAGGTTCAAAAAATAAATTTATTTGCGTTTTACCTTTTAAAATATCAAGCTTTTTGTTTTTACTTTTGTTTAACTCAATGAATTTTGAGGCTTCATTCAAAATTATATTTACATCATTGACTGATAAGTCTTGAATACCTAACAAATGTTTTTGAGAAATTTTAATAGCTTTTTTAGATTTAATTGCCATTAAAATTAACTCTATAACTATATAGAGTTAACTATGCAAGCATTAATTCTGTAAATAATCTAGGGCTCCTTGTAAAATAAATGCTGCAGCAAATTTATCTATATCTTTCTCTCTTTTGCTAACGTTTATATCTAATTCACTGGACAAATTAAAAGCTCCAACTGTAGATAATCTTTCATCCCATAGACAAACAGGAATGTTAATTTTATCTGCAAGATTGGTTGCTATGTCTTTAGCTGATTGTGATGATTTTCCATATGAACCATCCATATTTATTGGATTCCCAACTATTATGCCTTTGACATCGTTCTCCTTGATTATACTCTTAATATCTTCAATTAATTTAGAAGACTTTATTTTTTCTATAGTTTTAAAAGGTGTAGCAATTTTTTGATTGCCATCGCTTATTGCAATTCCAATCCTTTTTGAACCCAAATCTATACCTATAATTCTTGATCCATCTGATACTTTTGATTTGAATTCATTAATTGTGATCATATTGTATATTTTTAACTTAAGTGGTAGTTTGCGACAATATTTTTTACCATATGACTATAGATCTTAAAACTGTAAAACACATATCAAAATTAGCTAGAATCTCACTAGATGAGAAAAAAGCAGAAAAACTAGCAACTGATATGAATTCAATATTTGAATTTATTGAAAAATTAAATGAATTAAATACAGATAATGTTGAACCATTAACTTCTATAGCCGAAACAAAGTTAAGATTTAGAGATGATAAAATAACTAGTGAAAATATAAGAGAAAAAATATTAAAAAATTCACCAGAAAAAAATGATGATTTTTTTGTTGTACCGAAAGTTGTTGAGTAATGTCTGAAATAACATCTTTAACACTTTATGAATTAATTAAAAATATTAAAGAGAAGAAAATATCTTCAAATGAAGCTGCAAAATCTTTTGTTGATAGAGCTGAAAAGTCAAAAAAAATAAATGTATATGTAACTGAAAATTTTGAAAATTGTCTTAAACTTTCAAAAGAGTTTGATGATAAACCAAACTTTGATTTAAAACTTCCAGGCATTCCAATTGCTGTAAAAGATCTCTTTTGTACAAATGAAGTAAGAACAACAGCTGGAAGCAATATCTTAAATAATTTTGTACCAACCTATGAATCTACTGTTACACAAAATATATGGAACGAAGGAGGCATATTGCTTGGCAAACTTAATTGTGATGAATTTGCAATGGGATCATCTAATGAAACAAGTTTTTTTGGCAATGTTCAAAACCCAATCGCAGAAGATTTAGTTCCTGGTGGATCATCTGGTGGTTCTTCAGCGGCTTTAGCAGCTAATTTAACACCTGTAACAATAGGTACTGACACTGGTGGATCTATTAGGCAACCCGCCTCCTTCACTGGTACAGTAGGACTAAAACCTACTTATGGCAGCTGTTCAAGATATGGGATTGTTGCTTTTGCATCATCTCTAGATCAAGCAGGTCCAATGAGCAAAGATGTCAAAGATAGCTCCATTCTTTTAGAGGTGATCTCATCATTCGATAAAAAAGATTCAACCTCAATTGATTTTAAAAGAAATAATTATTCATCAGAGCTAACTAGAAATATTAAAGGTTTAAAAATCGGTATTCCAAAAGAATATAGAATTGATGGGATGCCAGACGAAATTGAGAAACTTTGGAAAAAAGGTATTGAGTATGCAAAAGATTGTGGAGCAGAAATAATTGACATTTCATTACCTCATACTAGCTATGCTTTACCAACTTATTATATTGTAGCGCCAGCTGAAGCATCATCTAATTTAGCAAGATATGATGGTGTTAAATATGGTCTAAGATCTTCCGGGAAAAATTTAATTGATATGTATGAAAAAACTAGATCAGAAGGATTTGGTGAAGAAGTAAAGAGAAGAGTAATGATTGGCACCTATGTTTTATCTTCTGGATATTATGATGCTTATTATCTTAAAGCTCAAAAAGTTAGACAATTAATTAAACAAGATTTCGACCAAGCTTATAATAAAGTAGATGCAATTTTGACACCTTCAACACCTAGTTCTGCATTTAAAATAGGAGAAAAATCTAATGATCCAGTTTCAATGTATTTAAATGATATATTTACTGTTCCAGTAAACCTTGCAGGTTTACCTGGGATTTCAATACCTGCAGGTGTAGATAAAAATAATTATCCATTGGGTTTACAAATAATAGGTAAACCGTTTGATGAACAAACAGTTTTAAATATTGCTTATTCAATGGAGGAAAAAATCAATTATAAAAATAATATAACTGATTGGTGGATGAAATAATGTCTAAAAATAATTCGGAATATTTAATTGAAAGAAATGATAATGTTTATGAAGTTGTTATAGGACTTGAAGTTCATGCTCAAGTAACATCAAATTCAAAACTTTTTTCATCTTCTTCTACAAAATTTGGTGCTGAACCTAATACTCAAGTAAGCTTAGTTGATGCAGCTTTTCCAGGCATGCTTCCAGTAATTAATGAATTTTGTGTTAAACAAGCTATAAAAACTGGAATTGGTTTAAAAGCTAAGATCAATAATAAGTCTGTTTTTGATAGAAAGAATTATTTTTATGCAGATTTACCTCAGGGTTATCAAATTTCACAATATAAATACCCAATCGTGGGTGAGGGTAATGTCATTTTAGATATGCCTGAAGGTCAAAAACAGGTTGGAATTGAAAGATTACATTTAGAGCAGGATGCAGGTAAAAGTATTCATGATATTGATCCTAGTAATACACTAGTTGATCTTAATAGATCAGGTGTAGCTTTAATGGAGATTGTTAGTAAGCCTGATCTAAGATCACCAGATGAAGTGAATGCCTATATAAAAAAACTTAGATCTATTATGAGATATTTAGGAACTTGCGATGGGAACATGCAAGAGGGATCATTAAGAGCTGATGTTAATGTGTCTGTAAGAATAAAAGGCTCAACAGATTTAGGAACAAGATGTGAAATAAAAAATGTTAATTCTATCAAATTCATGCAAATGGCAATTATTTATGAGGCAAATAGACAAGTCGATTTAATAGAAGAAGGTCAAGAAATAGATCAAGAAACAAGGCTTTTTGATACAAAAAAAAATGAAACAAGATCAATGAGGTCGAAAGAAGATGCTCATGATTATAGATACTTTCCAGATCCAGATTTACTTCCATTAGATGTTACGGATGAATTTATTGATAAACTAAAATCTGAAATCCCTGAATTACCAGATGATAAAAAGAAAAGATTTATTGATGAATTTAAAGTGTCACCTTATGATGCAACAATATTGGTCTCTGATATCGATACAGCTAAATATTTTGAAGAAGTTGTTGCCAAAATGGGTAAAAACCGTGACATAAAACTAGCCGTAAATTGGATTACAGGAGAATTATTTGCTGTTTTAAATGATAAAAATATTGAAATTGCTCAAAGTCCTATAAGTGCAAAAAACTTAGCAAAATTGATTAATTTAATTAAAAATGGAACAATCTCAGGAAAAATTGCTAAGACAATATTTGAATTAATGTTGGATGGTGACATAGATCCTCAAATAATTGTTGAGGAAAAAGGATTAAAGCAAGAAAGCGATCCTAAAGCACTAGAGGCATTAATTGATAAAATAATCAATGATAATAGAGAAAAAGCCATTGAGTATAAACAAGGAAAAGAAAAGCTATTTGGTTTCTTTGTGGGACAAGCAATGAAAGTTTCAGGTGGAAAGGCTAACCCTCAATTAATTAACGAAATATTAAAAAAGAAACTTTAATTTAACTAAACCTATAGTCATTATATAATTAAGATAGATGGGAAAGAATATTGAAATTTCTGAAAAAATTGAAAAATATATTAATAATTTTAGTTTTAAACTAAACTCAGTTCAAAAAGAAATCATAGATTATAATAATACACTTGGAAATGAAAAGCGAATGCAAGTAGCAATATCTCAATGTCATTTTCTACATTTAATAATAAAAATATCTAATATAAAAAATGTGCTTGAGATTGGAACTTTTACTGGTTTAAGTGCACTTTCTATTGCCCTTGCACTTCCTGATGATGGAAAACTTACAGCACTTGATAAAGACAAAGAGACAAACAAGATCGCAGTAAGTTTTTTTAAGAAAGCTAATCAAGATAAAAAAATACAAACGATTGTAAAACCTGCGCTAGATAGTTTAGATGAATTAAAAAAACAAAAATATGATATGGTTTTTATTGATGCTGATAAGCTTAACTATAAAGAATATTATGAAAAATCATTAAAGATAATAAAAAAAGGTGGTTTGATCATTATTGATAATGTTTTATGGCATGGTGAAGTTGCAGATGAAGATAATATGGATAAATTTACATTAAATATTAGAGAATTAAATGAGCATGTATCAACTGATGAAAGGGTAGAACAAATAATTATCCCATTAGGAGATGGAATGACTGTTTGTAGGGTTTTATAATGTTCAATATTTTTGGTTTTTATAAATTTAAAAAACTTAATAATCTTAAAAAATTAAAAAACAGATTAGAAAATAATCTTAAAGATTATAAAATTAGAGGAACAATAATAATTTCATCTGAAGGTGTTAATGGAACAATTTCAGATAAAAAAAATAACCTTTCAAAATTCAATAAACTTCTAAAAAAAATATTATCTATAAAAAAATTTAATTCAGAAAATAATTCTAATAGTAAATTTAATCCATTTCATAAACTTAAAATTAAAATTAAAAAGGAAGTTGTTCCAATGGGTTTTAAAGTTAGAAACTATAATTATCCTAAGAACAACCTCAATCCAAGAGAATGGAATAAAATAATTAAAAAAAAAGACACAGTTTTGATAGATGCACGGAAATCTTTTGAGTATGATGTGGGTACTTTTAAAAAATCTTTAAATCCAAATATAGAAAACTTTCGTGAATTTCCTAAATATTTAAATCAATTTAAAAATAGCGAAAATATAGCAATGTTTTGTACAGGTGGTATCAGATGCGAAAAAGCAAATATTTATTTGAAAAAAAAAGGATTTAAAAATGTATATATTTTAAAAGGTGGAATTATCAACTATCTGAATAATACTAATAAAAAAAATAGTCAATGGAACGGCGAATGTTTTGTTTTTGATAATAGAGTTTCAATAAAACATGGCTTGAAGCAGGGCAGTTATTCAATTTGTAGTGGTTGCAGAAAACCTCTTTCTATCAAAGAAAAAAAATCTTCTAAATATTTAGAAGGCATTCATTGTCCAAAATGTCACGATTATTTAACAGATGATCAAAAATCAAGATTTGCAATGAGACAAAAGCAAATAATACTTGCAAAAAAAACTGGCAAGAGACATATCTTTAAAAAAGAGTATTAATTAAATTATAATTTTTATGGATTTGCTTAAAGAAAATATACCTTTACTTGTTAGAAAACTTGCAATTCCAGCAAGTGTAGGCACGCTTTTTCAAACATTATACAATATTGTTGATACTTTTTATTCAGGATTAATCTCACCTGAAGCACTTTCTGCCCTCAGTAAATCATTTCCAATATATTTTATTATTGTAGCAACATCAATTGGGGTAACAGTTGCGGGAACTTCCTTAATAGGGAATAGCATTGGTGAAAAAAATGAAAAAAAAGTATCTTATTATTTCACTCATATTGTTATCTATGGACTTATCATATCAGTTTTTATTACATTCATAGGTTTATATTTTGCTGAAAAAGTTTTTAAAATAATGGGTTCGAATGAGGAAATTACAAATTTAGGACTTCAATATACAAATATTATGTTTTATGGGTCATTTCTTTTTTTTCTTGTTGTATCACTTAACTCTTTATTACATGCAGAAGGAGATACAAAAACATACAGAAATGTTTTGGTTTTAAGCTTTCTACTAAATATAATTTTAAATCCTATCTTAATATTTGGGTTTTTATTTATTCCAGCAATGGGAATGATGGGAATAGGCTTATCAACAATTATTGCGCAATTAATCGCTTTTCTTATTATTCTTTTTAAAGTTTTAAAAAACACAAGAGTAAAAAAAATTACAATTGAATTTTTTAAAGTAAAATTGATTTTTTTAAAAAATATTTTCTTTCAATCAATGCCAATATCAATTGCAATATGTGGATATGCAGTTGCTGCTACATTTATATTTACTTATGTTGGTCAAACAAGTGAGCTAGCAGTTGCTGGTTATGGTGCAGCTACAAGAATAGAGCAGGTTGTTTTATTACCAATACTGGGAATAAATACTGCAATAATCTCAATTATAGCTCAAAACTACGGTGCAAATAACTTTGATAGAGTTAAAGAAACTTACTTCGTTTCAATTAAATATGGACTTATCTTGATGGTTTTTTCAGGAATATTAATTTATTTAACTGCTGATATAGTTCCAAGATTTTTTTCTAGCAACGAAGTGGTATTAGAATATGGAAGAAGGTATTTAAAAATCGCAGCTTTTATATTACCAGCTTACCCAATTTTCTTTTTATCAAACGGTTTTTTTATGGGATTAAAAAAATCTAATTATGCAATGATAAATAATATGTTGCGAAATGTTTTTGTTCCAATTTGTGTTTTTTACTTAGCCAAATATCTATCTGCAGATTTTGATAGTTTTTTTTGGTTGTGGTTTATTTTTCAATGGACGCTTTCGATACTTTTATTTAGTTATGTGAGTTATTACATAAAAAAAAAATTAGATAAACCTAGCGCTATCCTTAATCCACAACAATAAATCTTCTGAGAAGGATCTTCTAACAAAAAGATTAATTTCATTAATTTCTTTATGGTGGATAATCACATCTGTATGGTTTAACACAGTTTGAGTAACTGAATTTTTAGTTATTTTGAAATAGTTAAAATCAAATGGCGATCCAGACGAAAGAAGATCAAAAGTCTTATTTCCTTTAATATTAATACAAATCCATTGATTTGAAACATCAACGACTGAACCAAAATTAAGTTTTGAAATTTCATTAAAAAGGTTATTGAATAATTGTCGATCTTCACCGTTAAAATATACTAACCATTCGTCTGGACTTAACCACAGCGTACTGTATTGTTGATTTGATGAACTTGTATTTGGCTCAATAGGTAAAATTATAGATAAGATTTTTCCTATTTTGGTAAAAAATTCTTTCTTTTTTCCTCTTAAATTTATTTTTACAATTGGTTCAGTTAAAGAAATTTCGATACCTTCAAATGAACCTTTTTCAAATTTAGGATATTCTTGATTAAGCATAAATCCTCTTATTTTCTTTATCTAGAAAAACTGAGTCAGACACTGTTACATTTATGTTTTTATTTTCCATTGGCACAATAAGTTTTTGGCCATTCATTTTTTTTCCACTTTTAACGACAGCAAGTGCGATTGATTTATTTAAATTTGGGCTAAAGTAACTCGATGTTACATGTCCAATCATTTCTATTGGTTTTTTGTTCACATCAGAAACAATCTGGGCTCCTTCTTCTAAAACTTCATTTGGATCATCTGTGAGTAATCCTACAAGTTGTTTTCTATCTTCTCTTATAGTATCACTTCTATAAAGAGATCTTTTTCCAATAAAATCATATTTTTTTTTGCTAACTATCCAATCCATTTGAAGATCAATTGGCGTCATAGTACCATCTGTATCTTGACCAACAATAATAAAACCCTTTTCAGCTCTTAATAAATGCATTGTTTCAGTTCCGTATGGAGTAATTTTAAATTCTTTTCCTACCTCAATGCATTTCTCCCATAACGATTTACCGTATTTTGACTCTATATTAATTTCATAACTAAGTTCACCAGTAAAACTTATTCTCATTATTCTACAATTAATTTCATCAATTTTGGCATTTTGGTAAGACATATGTGGAAAAGCTTCATCACTAAAATCTGTATCAGGAAATATTTTGGTTAATATTTTTTTAGAGTTTGGACCACATATACTTGCTGTCGAGTAGTGGTCAGTGACTGAAGTTAAATAAACATCTAATTCAGGCCACTCTGTTTGTAAATAATCTTCAAGTTTTGAAAGAACATTCGCTGCTCCTCCTGTTGTTGTAGTCATTAAGTAATGATTTTCACCTAATCTTGTCGTAACACCATCATCATATACCATGCCATCTTCATTTAACATCAATCCATATCTGCATTTTCCAATTCCTAATTTTGACCATGCATTTGTGTAAACTCTATTTAAAAATTCAGATGCGTCAGTTCCTTGAATATCTATTTTTCCAAGTGTAGAAGCATCTAAAATTCCTGCACTATCTCTAGCTGCCTTACTTTCTCTTTGAACAGCATCATGCAGACCTTCGTCATTAATAGGGTAGTACCAAGGCCTTTTCCATTGTCCAACATTTTCAAATTTAGCATTATTTTGACTATGCCATTCATGAATTGACGTTTTTCTTATAATATCAAAAAACTTACCTACACTTCTTCCAACTATTGACCCAAAAGTTAATGGTGTGAATGGTGGTCTAAATGTTGTTGTTCCTAATTTACCCATTTTAACACCAGCAGTATCTGCAATAATCCCCAATGCATGCATGTTGGATAGTTTGCCCTGGTCAGTTGCCATACCAGTTGTTGTGTAACGTTTTACATGTTCAATAGATTTAAAACCTTCTCTAAGCGCAAGTTTTATATCTTTTGCAGTAGAGTCATTTTGAAAATCAATAAAAGATTTACATTTACCCTCTGATATATAATTTGGTAGTAGCCATATATTTCTTTTATCTAATTCTTTTGAGTTGAGTACAGAAGTGTTGTCAAATTCAGTTTCACTGACCCTCAAAAAATTCTTTACCTTTTTATTTGTATTATTAATTATTTCTTCTAGCTCAAAGTCACCATTACATGAACCAACATTAATATGATTTTCGTCGATTTCAGTTGGTATAAAAGTTTGATCATTTTCTCTAAAATATAATTTTCCACCAGATTGTGTATGCATGTGAACCATTGGCGTCCAACCACCACTTACTGCTAAGCAATCACAGTTAATTCTATTTTTATCTCCAACAACATTTGATCCATCTTCTGATAAATTCATTATCTCAATAGAATTTATTTTTCTATGACCAAAAGTATTAACTATTGTTGAGTTCCAATAGATTTTAACTCCAAGTTTTTCAGCATTTTTAACAATTTTGGAATTAGATTTTTTTCTTATATCTATTATTTCGACAGATATTCCTTTTTCTTTCAATGAAACAGCTGTTTCGTAAGCACTATCATTATTAGTAAATATCACATTATTAAATCCACAAGATACACCATAAAAATCTAAATATTTTTTTACAGAGTTAGCAAGCATTATTCCTGGTCTATCGTTATTATTAAATACAAGCGGCCTTTCAATAGCACCTGTTGCTACTAATACTTTATCAGCTCTAATTTTCCATAATCTCTGTCTGATGCCACCATTTTTTTTATCCAATGGCAGGTGGTCTGAAATACTTTCTTTTGCTAAGAGGTAATTATAACTATGATAAGCAGCTAAGCTTGTTCTAGTTTTGATTGTTAAATTATCTAATTTTTGAAGTTCAGCAATCTCTTCATCTAACCATTCACTAGAATATTTATTATTAATTTTATAATTTTCATTCTTTTGAAATATTGTTGATCCACCAAGAATATTTTTATCTTCAATCAATATTGTTTTTAAATTGTTTTTTGCAGCAATTTTTGATGCAATAATTCCAGAAATACCACCACCTATTATTAATACATCACAATGAACATGTTTATGGTCATACAATTCAGGGTCGGGTTTTGTTGGTGATTTTCCTAGTCCCGCAGACCATCTTATCAGCGGTTCATAAATTTTTTTCCAGAAACTTTTAGGCCACATAAAAGTCTTATAATAAAAACCTGCAGGTATAAATTGAGATATAAAATTGTTAATTCCCCCTATATCAAAATTAACACTCGGCCAACAATTTTGACTTGAGGCTTTTAAACCTTCATACAATTCAATCTCTGTAGCTCGAACATTAGGTTCTGTTAAATCTGTATCTTCGTTTATTTGGCATATCGCATTAGGTTCTTCCGATCCACAAGACATTATCCCTCTTGGTCGATGATATTTAAAGCTTCTACCAACTAAATGAACTCCATTTGAAAGTAGGGCAGATGCCAAAGTATCACCGTCAAAACCGTGATAAGATTTTCCATCGAAATTGAATGAAACTGTTTTAGTTTGATCTACATGTTTTGTCTTATAAACTCTAAATTTTTTCATTTATTCTACCGGTGGTTTTTCGCCCATTTTATAAACCGCATGTATCTTGTCATTTGATGTGTCTCTAACCATATTAAACCATTTCCTACACCCATGAGCATGGTTCCATCTTTCGAACTGAACTCCTTTAATATTCTTTCTCATAAATAGATATTCTGCCCATTGATCGTCACTTAGCTCAGTTGGTTGTTTGGGTCTAACTATGTGAGCTTCACCTCCACATGAAAATTCACTTTGGTCTCTTTTACCACAATATGGACAATTTATTAAAAACATTAGTGTGCTACAGCGGCTGCACCATGTTCGTCAACTAGATCTCCACTCACAAATCGATTAAGATTAAATGCAGCATTTAATTTATGTGGTTCATCATTAGCAATAGTGTGTGCAAATAAATCACCAGATCCAGGTGTTGCTTTAAAACCTCCAGTGCCCCAACCACAGTTAAAATAGAGTCCTTTTATATTTGTTTTACTAATTATTGGACTTGCATCAGGACATATATCAACAATCCCACCCCATTGTCTCAACATTTTCATTCGGCTAAAAATAGGGTACAGCTCCAATATTGCTTTTAATGTTCCTTCAACGACATCGTGACTACCTCTTTGAGTATAAGAAACATAAGCGTCCGTGCCAGCGCCAATTACTAGTTCACCTTTGTCAGACTGACTAACATATGCATGTACAGCATTGGACATTACTACAGTGTCAATTATTGGTTTGACTGGTTCTGAAACTAATGCCTGTAAAGGTTTGCTTTCCAGCGGTAATTTTAATCCTGCCATGTTAGCAATTACACTTGAGTGTCCTGCTGCAACAACACCAATTTTTTTTGTTTTAATAAATCCTTTTGATGTTTCAACACCTTCAACTTGATCTCCATTTCTTTTTATACCTTTAACTTCACAATTTTGTATTATATCAACTCCCATTTCATCTGCACCTCTTGCATAACCCCATGCAACAGCATCGTGTCTAGCAGTTCCCGCTCTTCTTTGTAATGTTCCACCAAGAACAGGGTATCTTATATCTGGAGAAGTATTTATTATTGGACAAAATTCTTTTACTTGATTTGTATTTAACCACACTGCATCAATGCCATTAAGTCTGTTTGCGTGAGTTCTTCTTTTTAAGTCCCTTACATCTTGAAGGTTATGGGCTAAATTCATAACTCCTCTTTGACTGAACATTATATTGTAGTTTAATTCTTGAGATAAATTTTCCCAAATCTTTAATGCATGGTCGTATAATCCAGCACTTGCATCCCACAAATAATTTGATCTTATAATTGTAGTATTTCTTCCTGTATTTCCTCCACCAATCCAGCCTTTTTCTAAAACAGCAATATTTCTCATGTTATGCTTTTTAGCTAGGTAGTAAGCTGTTGCAAGACCGTGGCCACCGCCACCAATTATAATAGCTTCATATTCTCTTTTTGGCTCAGGATCTCCCCAAGCTTGCTTCCAGTTTTCATGCTGCGAAAAAGCATTTTTAATTAGTGAGAATATCGAATATTTGTTTTTCATAATTGCCAGAAATTACTTGATTAATATTGAATATTCAATGATTTCAAGTTACACATCTAAGTATGGAAGGATGGGTGAGCTGGTTGAAACCAGCGGTTTGCTAAACCGCCGTACGCTTGAAAAGGTGTACCGAGGGTTCGAATCCCTCTCCTTCCGCCATTAATATAGTGGCTTATTTTTAAAAAAATCGCTGAGATAAATTGGTTTTTGAGACAATATGTACCTATAAACATTATAATTTTCTAAAACTCTTTGAACGTAATTTCTGGTTTCTTTAAATTTTATCAGCTCAACCCAATCCACATAATCTATTTGTTTTTTTTGGGGATCCTTGTTTAATTTCTTCCAGTACTTAACTCTTTTGGGCCCTGCATTATAAGCAGCTGTAGCAAAAGGGTAGGAGCCTTTATAATTACTAATCAATCCAGCTATATAATGAGATCCTAAATTTATATTATATTCAGGGTCGGTTGTTAATTTTGATTTAGAGTAACCAAGTTTAGCTTGTTTTGAAACTGTTTTAGCAGTGTATGGCATAAGCTGCATTAATCCTTGAGCACCAACCCTGCTTCTAGCCGAAGTATCAAATTCACTTTCTTGTCTTATAATAGATAATATTAAAGCTGGATCAGGAATTTTCTTGCCACCAACAAATTTTGGGACACTCATGATTGGGTAATTAAATTGGTTATGAAATCTTTTTTGATATGATGCTATTTTAGAAACTTGTATTGCAAAATCAAATCGTGAAATATCGGACGCCAGTTTCGCAGCCAAAACCTCGCTTCCCTTTTCTATATTATCATTAGCTAAATGTCTTAATATATGTTTGGTGTATTTATCTTTATTTAAATAATCAAGTAGATCCACAATTGCGACAAGTTTTTTTAAATAAAATTCTTGCTCATATTTATCATCGACAAACATTAATTTATCTAGTTCAAATTTTTCTTGCGGTTTAACTTTCATATGTGAAAGTTGACCATAATAAGTTGTTAAATAATTTGATCCTTCAAAATACCATTTATTAGAATTTTCTTTATCACCAATTTTTTCATAAGTTCTTCCTAACCAGTAAGCACCTCTTGAAAGACTTATTGGATAATTAACACTGTAATAAAAATTTTTAAAATGGTTTTTTGCCAGCTCAGGGTTTTTTAAAAAACTCAATGCTATCCAGCCGCTCATCCATTCGGCCTCAGCATATTCAGGGCCCTCTGACATTGCATGTTTTGAAACTACTTTATAAGCAGTATTATATTTTTTTTTATATAATAAAGATCTTCCAATTATTGATCTTTCTTTCCACCATTTATCAGGTCTAACTAAATATTTCTTTGTATTTTGAATATCATTTAATATTTCTAATGAACTATCTACACGACCTTTTTTCCGTCTCCATTTTAATCTGTCATATTTTAGGCCTGGATCATTTTTTAATTTTTGTGGTACTTTTTTTATTGCCTCATCAACACCATAGCCTCTACTAATTAATATTTGTCTAGCTGTATAAAGTAATTGATAATCCTTTGGTAAATATCTAATAATTCTTTTAAGGTCCCAGTGTTTACCTTCCCACGCATAATAATCTGCTCGTTTGATATAATCAGAAGTATCTAAAATATTTTTAAATTTTTTCCTAAAATATTTTAGACTATTTGTATTTAAGTCAGCATTTACAAAACCTTCTTTGACTAGTTTAATACCTTCCCCCGATTTACCAATTTTTATCAAACTTTCACCTAACATCATTTTTCCATATCCACTTAATGGCTCGTTACTTTGAAACCAATTAATGATTTCTGTAGAAGAATGGTTTTGTAAATTTATTTTGTGTTCAGCAAGATATCTAATTCTATCAAGTCTTGGATAATCCTTAACTCTTTCGATAAACCTTTTATATTCAGAGAAAGTTGCTCTATTTCCTGAAGTAAGTAGATGTCTCCATTCAATGAAATCATATATGGATTGAGCTCTAGCTTTTTTTGCTGTATTTTTTGCATCTTTCCAATTAGATTTTTCCATAAATCTAATTGCTTGTTTTGCATATTCAAAATCTCTCTCACTATAGTATTTTGTTTTTTTTGCAGTTCTTAATAACTGTTTTTTAACAACAAGTGGTTTTTTTGGAGGTAATAAAATTCCAAATATTTCTTTAGGTAAATCTTTATCATCCTTTAAACTTTGTTTTTCATCAAATGTTCCAGGTTTCAACGGAGGTATTACTATCTGATTTTTAAATGTTGGTTTTTTCTTAGGTATTATTATTTCATTTGAATATGATGATTGAAAAAAGCTAAAAAAAAATATAGTTGTTAGTAGTAATATAGATTTTCTAAAAATCATTTTTAATAACTTATGATATAAATATTTATGTTTAAAGGTTCAAATGTAGCTTTAGTAACACCATTTAAAGGCGATAGTCTTGATGAGGAAACTTATGTAAAAATTATTAATTTTCATCTAGAAAATGGAACAAATGGGCTTGTGCCAGCTGGTACAACGGGTGAGTCTCCAACTCTTTCACATAGAGAACATGAAAAAGTTATAGAGTTATGCATACAAGAAGCAAAAGGAAAAATTCCTGTAATTGCAGGCACCGGATCAAATTCTACTGCAGAGGCCATATCACTCACGGAGCACGCAGAAAAGGCAGGTGCAGATGGCGCCCTGATAGTTACACCCTATTATAACAAACCCACTCAGGAGGGCTTATACCAGCATTACAAGGCTATAAATGATAAATGTGGTATACCAATCATAATCTATAATATTCCTGGCAGATCAGTTATTGATATGACAGTAGATACTATGGCAAGATTATTTGAATTGAAGAATATAGTTGGAGTAAAAGATGCAACTGGTGATTTGAATAGAGTAGATGAGACTTTCAAAAAAATTGGAAATGAATTTATCCAACTAACAGGAGAGGATGGTCTTGCTTATGAGTATAATAAAAGAGGAGGAGTAGGATGTATTTCTGTTACAGCTAACATAGCTCCTAAAATGTGTTCTGATATGCAAAAATTTTCAAAATCTGAAGATAAAGATGACCAAAAAAAAGCAGAAGAGATAGATAAAATTCTTCAACCTGTTCACAAATCTTTGTTTCTTGAGAGTAACCCATCTCCAGTTAAATATGCAGCTAAATTAATCGGTCTTTGTGATGAAAATGTGAGATTGCCTTTAGTAACAGTTTTAGAACCAACAAAAGCCGAGGTGAAAAAAGCACTTTTATCTGCTAAATTAATTAATGAATAAAAAAACCATTCCTGGTTTAAAAATTATTACAATTAATAGAAAAGCATCTTTTAATTATTTTTTTAAAGAAGTATTTGAAGCTGGTATTGTTTTAAAAGGATCTGAAATAAAATCAGTAAGATTAGGTAAAATTAACATAGCTGACTCATACGCTGTAGATAAAGCTGGAGAAATTTTTTTAATTAATTCACATATACCTATCTATAAACAAGCGAGTTACTCAAACCATAACCCTTACTCTGAAAGAAAACTATTATTAAATAAAAGAGAAATAAATAAAATTATTGGCAGAATTCATGAAGATGGTTTGACTATTGTTCCAACAAAAATGTATTTTAAAAAGGGCAAGGCAAAATTAGAGATTGCAGTAGCAAAAGGTAAAAAACAATTTGATAAAAGACTGACAAAAAAAACAAGAGATTGGAACCGTGAAAAAGCAAGATATATTAGAAAATCAAGTTAATATAGCATATTTGGCGTTAGGCTCTAATCTAGGAGATAAGAAAAATAACCTAAATAAAAGTATAGACTTAATCCAAAAAGAGGGAATTTTTGTAAAGAAAAAATCAAAGTTTTACAGCACAAAGTCCTGGCCAAATGAAAATTATCCCGACTTTATTAATTCTCTCATATTGATTGAGACAAAATTAAATATCAAGGAATTATTTTTAAAAATTAAAAAAATTGAAAAAAAAATAGGCAGAACTAAGTCAAAAAGAAATCACCCAAGAGTATGTGACATTGATATAATTGATTATAATGGTGAAATTATACATATAAAACTTGGAAATCATAAAGTTAATATTCCGCATAAAAGAATGCATAATAGAAATTTTGTTCTATTTCCCTTATATGAATTAGATAAAGATTGGGTTCACCCTGAATTTAATAAAAATATAGTTATTTTAATGTCAAATTTAACCTCAGATCAGTTATTGGGTATTAAAATTGCCTAATAAAATGATATAAATAGCAATGCTTAAATCTGAAGAATTAATTAATAAGGTAAAAAATTATAACAAGTTTCTTAATCCAGAAACTTTGTCAAAAGCTTATGATTTTGCTTTAAAGGCTCATGAAAAACAAAAAAGAGATGAGGGCTCTCCATATATTATTCATCCAATAGCAGTTGCTAATATTTTAACTGAGTTAAAGTTAGACAGTGCAACTATAGCAACAGGGTTACTTCATGATACAATAGAAGATACTCACGCAACTTACAACACAATAGAGGCAGAATTTGGAAAAGAGGTTGCTGATTTAGTAGACGGCGTCACAAAAATCTCAGTTTTTGAAAATCAGGCTATATCAAACTCTAAAGCAGAAAATTTTAGAAAATTAATACTTGCAACATCTAAAGATATTCGAGTTTTATTGGTTAAGTTGGCTGATAGACTTCACAATATGCGCACAATCAAGGTTGTTAATAAAGAAAAGCAGATTAGAAAAGCAAAAGAAACTATGGAAATTTATGCCCCACTTGCAGACAGAATGGGGATGCATCGTATAAGGGATGAGTTAGAAGATCTTTCTTTTGAAGTTTTAAATGAAGACGCAAGAAAATTAATCAAAGACAGATTAGACAAAATTAAAGAGAATAATCTTATAAATTTCAATAATATTTCTGATGAATTTTCTGAAATACTTAAAATAAAAAATATTGAGCCAAAAATAGTTGGAAGAGAAAAAACTCCTTTTTCAATTTGGAGAAAAATTCAAAAAAAAAGAACTTCTCTTGAGCAAATAACAGACATAATTGGTTTTAGAATTATTTTAGATAATATTGATGATTGCTATAAAGCTTTAGGAATTTTCCATAGTAAATGGAATTGTATACCAGGTAAATTTAAAGATTATATTTCATCTCCTAAAATCAATAAATATCAATCATTGCACACAGCCATTATTGGGCCAAATAAAAGACCTATTGAAATACAATTAAGAACAAAGCAAATGCATGAGTTCGCAGAGAGAGGTATTGCTTCACACTGGAAATATAAATCATCTGAAAAATTTAATTCTTTAACTTGGAAGGAATATGATTGGTTAGCAGATTTGGTAGAAATTATAGATAAAAACGAAAACCCAGATGATTCGTACGAATATACAAAACTTCAAATGTTTCAAGAAAACGCCTTTTGTTTTACTCCAAAAGGATCAATTATTAAGTTACCTAAAAATGCTACACCCATAGATTTTGCATATGCAGTCCATACTCAAATAGGAGATGCTGCAGTTGGCTGTGAAATAAACGGAAAAGAAAGCGCTTTGCAATCAATATTAAGAAATGGTGATGTTGTTAAGATTATAACATCTAAAAAAGCCTCCCCCTCTCTACATTGGTTAACTAGTACAAAAACAGGAAAGGCAAGAGCAGCAATTAGACGTTATTGGCAGTACCGCGAAAACAGTAAACCGATTAAGGAAAAAAAATATAATACTACACTTTGGATTTCACTTCCAGACGAACCTGGAAAAATGGGGGATGTAACAACTATGATTGGTGAAAACTTTGTTAATATTTCAAGTGTAGAAATGGTAGAAAAGCTCAATGGTAGGATTAATTTCAAATTTAATTTAATTATACATGACCTTAAGAACTTTACAAAATTGATAAGTGAACTAAAACAAAAAGAATATAAATTTAAAATTATTAGACACAAAAATAAAAAATATGCTTTCTTTAAAAAACTCTTTAGCAGTTTTAAGAAAAACTAATGCTTTGTTAGACGGACATTTTGTATTGTCATCTGGACTACATTCACCTTCATATATTCAATGCGCAAAATTACTTAGCTTTCCAAATAAATCTGAAAAATTTACAAAATCTTTAGCAAATAAAATAAAACGAACATTTAAAAATATTGATTTAATTCTTTCACCAGCAATGGGTGGAATTGTAATTGGCTATGAGATCGGTAGAGTTTTAAGAAAAGAAACTATTTTTTGTGAGCGAGTTAATGGAAATTTTAAATTAAGAAGAGGTTTTAACATAAAAAAAAAATCAAGAGTTTTAATTATTGAAGATGTTATAACGACAGGAAAATCAAGTTTAGAATGTGCTAAGATAATAAAAAAATCTGGTGCAATTTTATTAGGATTTGCATGTTTAATAGATAGATCTAACATGCAAACTTTGAAAATAAAAAGAAAAAAAATTGTTTCACAAGTAAAATTAAAAATACCAACCTATAAAGAAAAAAATATTCCTGAAAGTCTAAAAAAAATTCCAATTACCAAACCTGGAAGTAGATTTTTAAAATGAAAAAGAGACTTGGAGTTAACATAGACCATGTCGCGACTTTGAGAAATGCTAGAGGTGAAAAACATCCCGATCCGTATACTGTAGCTTTAGATGTTTTAAAGGCTGGCGCAGATTCCATTACTGTTCATTTAAGAGAGGATAGGAGACATATTAAAGATAAAGATTTAAAAATTCTATCTTCTAATAAATTTATCCCTGTTAATTTGGAAATAGCTTCAGACCCAAAAATGGTAAAAATTGCACTTAAAAATAAACCTTCTTTCATTTGTATTGTGCCTGAAAAAAGAGATGAAATCACTACTGAAGGTGGATTAAATTTAAAAAAAAATAAAAATAAAATCAAAAAAATATTAGAAATTTTTAATAAAAATAATATTAGAACTAGCTTATTTATAAATCCATCTCTTCAAGATATAAAATTATCAAAAACTCTAGGAAGTAAATGTATAGAGATACATACAGGTAAGATTTCAAATCAAATAAAACAGAAAAAAAATTATTCCAGTGAACTAATTAAAATAAAAAAATGTGCCATTTATGCGAAAAATATAGGTTTAGAGGTTCATGCTGGACATGGTATGGACTATAAGACAACAAAAATACTAAATAAGATAAAACAAATTGAGGAATTTAATATAGGCCATTTTATAATTGGAGAGTCTATATCGCATAGCATCTCAAAAGTAGTTAAACAATTTATTAAAATATTAAGATAATGCATATAATAGGAAATGGTGTTGATATTATAAAAAACAGTAGAATAAATAATTCATTAAAAATTAAAGGTTTTTTAAATAGAATTTTTACAAAAAAAGAAATTCAACAGGGAAAAAAATTAAAAAATAAAATTAATTTTTATGCAAAAAGATTTGCTGCAAAAGAGGCATTTGTTAAAGCAATTGGGACCGGTTTTAGATCAGATATAAATTTTATAGATATAGAAATTAAGAATTATAAGAATGGAAAGCCATATATCTCACTATCAAAAAAATTAAACAATTTTTTGCAAAAAAAATTTAAAATACAAAAATATAAAGTCTTTTTATCACTTTCAGATGAGAAAGATTATTCAATAGCGTTTGTTGTTATAGATAAAAAAATATGAAAAAAATAATAATTGAAAATCTTAAGACTATAATTTATGCACTTATCATTGCAGTTTTAATAAGATCTATTTTGTTGCAACCTTTTTATATTCCTTCATCATCAATGGAACCAAATTTATTAGTTGGTGATAGACTTTTTGTAACTAAATTCACATATGGTTATAGCAAGCATTCATTCCCATTTAGTCCACCTATTTTTGAAAATCGTATTTTCACTGGCAATCCTAAAAGAGGTGATGTTGCTGTGTTTAAAACGCCAGCAGATAATAGAACTGACTATATAAAGCGTATTATAGGTTTGCCAGGTGACACAATTCAGTTTATTAATGGTGAACTATATCTTAATGGAAACCAAATTTTAAAAACAATTAAATCAAAAAATATCACTAATTATTGTGGCAAATCAAAAATAAAAGTTAATACATTTGAGGAAAAACTTCCTAACGGTAAAGTTTATTTAGCATCTTATAGAACAGATATTACTTTTGCTAACACAGATAAATACCTGGTTCCAAAAGACCATCTATTTTTCTTAGGAGATAATAGAGATTGCTCAAAAGATAGTAGGTTTTTATCTGAAGTTGGATATGTCCATAAAAATAACCTTGTTGGTAAAGCTCAAATATTATTTTTTTCGTCAGATCCATTTGTAGGAAGTATTGTTAAATTTTGGAATTGGGATGAAATATTAAGGTTAAATAGGTTCTTCAAATTCATTGATTAATTATGAGCACTCTTAAAAACCTTCAAAAAAAGATTAAAATAAATTTCAAAAATGAAAAAATCCTTTTGCAAGCTCTTACTCATAAAAGCTATGATCCAAATAATAATTATGAAAATCTAGAATTTTTAGGCGATAGAGTACTAGGACTTGTTGTTTCAAAAAGGCTGTTTGAACTATATCCAAATGAAAGAGTAGGATCCTTAGACAAAAAACTAGCCTCATTGGTAAACAAAAATAAATGTCTAGAAATTGGAAATTCATTAAACCTTAAAGAATTTGTAATTACAGGTAATTCTAAGTCGAGCAAAAATATAGTTGAAAATAAAATTATCTCGGATTGTTGTGAGGCATTAATTGGAGCTATTTATTTAGATAAAGGTTTTGAAGTTTCTAAAAGTTTTATTCTTAAATTATGGAAAAATTTAATAAATGATGCAAAAACTACTTTTATTGATGCTAAAACACAACTTCAAGAATACTCTTTAAAAAATTATAAAATGTTACCTATATATAAATTAATTTCTAATACAGGTCCAAGACATAAACCAAATTTTAAAGTTGGCGTTAAACTTAAAAATAGCACGTATGTTTACTCAATAGGATCATCAAAGAAAAATGCAGAGCAATCTGCAGCCTCAGAACTTCTTAAAAAAATTTATCAAAAATGAACTGGCAAGATAAAGGATATTTATTGTCTTTAAACAAATACAATGAAAATTCATCCATAGCTGAATTTTATACAGAAAATAATGGAAAAATAGTTGGTGTGATTTTTGGATCTACATCAAAAAAGATTAAGAGTTATTTATTAATAGGTAATAAATTTCACATAAACTCAAAACTAAGGGAGGATGGTAGGCTTGGATACCTAAAGGTTGAAATAGATGAAATTAAAACGCCTGTTTATTTGGAAAATAAAAAAAAATTATTTTGTATTATTTATTGCATGAATTTAGTTAAAATTCTTACAGCTGAAAACGAGAATAATGTTGAAATATATAATCTTTTAGAAAAATTATTCAAAATAATTGAACTTGATAATTGGCTTGTTGAATTTTTGTATTTAGAGCTAAATATATTAAAGTCTATTGGATATGATATTAACTTTAAAGATTACGTGGTTGATAAAAATAT
>CACJUO010000006.1 GCA_902596675.1 uncultured Pelagibacteraceae bacterium
TTTTTTAAATTCTAAGTAAATTCTTTTTATTCTTGGATCATTTAATTTTTTTGAATAAAAATTACGAATTTTCTTTTTTACACTCAAATTCTTTTTCTTCATAATACTTTGCTTTTTGAAGCACAGATTGAGTTGCATTAGGATATTGTTTTTTTACTCCCGCAATCATCAAGCATCCTTGATCTTTTTCTCCCATCTGAACCAATGACACTCCTAGTTTTAATAAATTTTCAGGAGCAATTTTGCTTTTTGGATACTTTTGATAACCCTCTAAATATGCAGTTGCAGCATCAGTGTACATTTGCCTTATTCTATATGTTTCTGCATACCAATATTGTGCATTACCTGACAATTCATTATCAGGATTAGTCAATACGAACTCTCTAAATGCTTTCTCGGCATTAGTATAATCACCAACTTTTAAAAAATTTCTTGCAAATTGATACTGCTCTTTGGGAGTAGCATCAGGTAATAATTTTTCCTCTGCGTTAAAAACTTCTGAAATTATTGCTTCAGTCTGCTCTACTGACTCTATTACTTGTGTATCATCACTGGTAGTCATTTCTTTATATGACAGCTCTCCCAGTGATTGTGGTTCTGAGGATCCAGGAAGAATTTTTTTTTTTGTTATCTCCTCATTCATCAATGATTGATCAGTTTTGGTTAAAGAAGAAAGTGATTTATTATTTGAATTTATAATAGAATTTTGTTCAATTTGCTCAAATCTTAATTGATTATCCTGTTGTACTTTAGAAAGTTTATTAGAAAGTTTGTCTAATTTAAAATTAATTTCCTCAAACTTATTTGTTAATTCTTGAAATTGCATCTCTATTTCATTTAACTTTAATAGATGTTTTGTTAGCGCCTGTTCAGACTCTTTTGTTGATGCTTTTTGGATTGTACTTTTATCAGAATTTTCAGTAAATGACTGTGAATAGACTGCTCTTTCTAAAGTTCTAAGATCTTTTTGAATATTTTCTAAAATTTCCCCGACTTCTTGATCTTGAGAAAATGAAATATTCGTTGAAAAAAGTAAAAATGAAAAAAAATTAACTAAAACTAACTTAATTAATGATCTCATAGAAACATTTGTAGTTATAATAATGGCAAAAAGAAGACCCTTGCTCTAAATTAAAGTAAGGGTCTTTATAATCTAGTTTTAATTTGCTTTTACTGTAACTGATCTTCTATTTTTCGACCATGAGAGTGGATTTGAACCCGAATCAACTGGTCTCTCTTTTCCGTAACTTAAAACTTTAATTCGATCAGATGAAACACCGTAAGTCATCAAATAATCCTTTGCAGCATTTGCTCTTCTCTCACCTAAAGCTAGGTTGTACTCTCTAGTACCTCTCTCATCTGCATGGCCTTCTACTACAACAGTAACGTCTGAGTTTTGTCTTAACCAAGCGGCTTGTTTTCTTAAAGTCTCTCTTGAAGCTGTTGTTAATATTGTTTCATTTGTTGCAAAGAATACTCTGTCAGGAACCCCGCTAGCTAGTTCTCCTACAGTGTCAGTACCTATATATACATCTCCCTGCATTAATGCATCTAATTTTTCAATTGGATCTGCTTTTTGAGTCTCGGCTGCTTTAGTAGTAGTCGATGACTCTGTTGTTGTTTTTACAGACTTCTTTGTTGCACATGCAGTAACTATTAAACCAAATATAACAACGAGAAATGCATTTTTTAAAATTTTGCTTAGATTCATTTTTGCTCCTTAAATAGAATATTATGAATTAACCATGTAATTAGATGCTTTGTCCAGAAAAATCAACCTAATTTAACAGAATCTTAGATTTTCTTCAATTTCCTAATAAAGAAGACCATGATGGGTCTGAGGCGTCTGTCTCAGTAGATACCAACCTCTCGTTGTATCCAGTTAAATCAATTGACCATAGTTTTGCTGAAAATCCTTGACCTTTTTCATCAGTTTTTGTTTCTCTATAGAATATAATTATTCTGCCATTTGGAGACCATGAGGGTGCTTCTTGATAAAAATTTTCTGTTAGTAATCTCTCTCCAGTTCCATCCGTCCTCATAACTCCAATAAAAAATTTACCTTTATGTAACTTTGTAAATGCAATTAAATCTCCCCTTGGTGACCATACGGGTGTACCATATATTCCTTTTCCAAATGATATTCTTTTAACTTTAGTTCCATCACTTCTCATTACATAAATTTGCTGATAGCCACTTCTATCAGAATTAAATGTAATAAATTTACCATCAGGTGAATATGACGGAGATGTATCTATAGAGGGATGATCAGTTAATTTTTCTTGAATGTTTGTCTCTAAGTTTCTAACCCATATCTCGGAATTACCGTCTTTTGCTAAACTCATTATAATTTTTTTTCCATCTGGAGAAAATCTTGGAGCAAATGTCATCCCAGGAAAATCACCAACAACCTCTTGTTTACCTGTTTCAATGTCCAAAAGATAAACTCTAGGCATATTTCTAAAGTATGAGAGATAAGTTACCATTTGATTTGTTGGATTAAATCTTGGAGTTAATACTAACTCATTTCCTAAAGTTAAATACTTTGTATTAAATCCATCTTGGTCCATTATAGCTAATTTTTTTACTCTTTGAGTTTTAGGCCCTTCTTCTGCAACATATATTATTCTAGTATCAAAATAACCACTTTCTCCAGTTAAACGCTCATATACTTTGTCTGAAATTTTATGACCAACTCTTCTCCAATTAGTGGGTACTGTTGTTAAAGAAAAGCCATCAACCATCTTAGCTCCTAAAACATCCCAAAGTTTAAACTCAATCCTAATATAATCTTTTTCATTTATTATTTTAGAAGTAACCTTGCCAGTAATCAAAACTTGAGACTTAATTAAAGCCCAATCTTCAAATCTTGGTTTTAAATGGGCGATATCTGGTTTTTGTAAAAAAGACTCTTTATCCAACGTATCAAACAATCCTGTTTTCCTTAAATTATTCTCAATTACTTTTGAAATTTCTAGTCCTAAATTATCTACATCTAAATTTTTTTTAATTTTTTCTTTGGAGATTTCATCTGCAAAAAAAGGAGAAACAGAAATTGGTAAGGGATCAAGGTTTCCTCTTGTTATATCAATTTCAACAAGTGAATAAGATATGTTGGACTTCAAAATAAAACAAAAAACAAATAATAATAAAAGTTTATTTCTCATCCGCCCATCATTTCTATTGGATTAAATCTTAATATCATTGTTTTCCACTTTTCGTAGCTTGTTGTTGGAAGATTTTTTATAGGGTTACAAAGTCTAATCGCTCTAATTACACTTTGGGCTATTTGATAAAAAGCTCCTTCACCAGGTGTATTCATCCTTACATGATCCAACATTTCAAAGTTTTTTACAATTCCATTCTTTTCTAAATTTAGTTTAACAGTAACCAGTAAATCTTCACTATATGGCAACCCAGTGGGTACTGACCAACATGTATAAATTTGATGTCTAACTGCATATTCAGTGGTTACGCTCAATTTAGAGAGCTTCATAGACTTATCATCAGATTGTGTAATTCCCTCTGCCTTTTTTTTAACTTCTCCTACATTCTCATATTGCTTTGCAATTAAACCCTTAATTTTGTTAACATCTATATCTTTTTTTTCATATTCCGACACTTGTTTTGCCTTTTCATCTTTCAAGGGTTTTTTAATTTTTGCAAATTCTTTTATCACTTCATCATTTTCAATTTTTTTTTCAATTTTTTTTCTTTTTTCCTTTTCAACAACTATTTTTTTATTTTCTTTTGAGGGTTGTTGTTCAGTTTCTTGTTTAGTTTCTATTTTTTCTAACTTTTTATCAGGTAATGGAACAGCTTCTGATTTTTCTAGCTTTACTTTTTCTTGTTTTTTTTCAGGAATAGGTACTTTTTTTGATTTTGATAAATCAATTTCATCTTTTTGATTTTCAAGTTTTGCTATCTTTTTTTCCTCTTTTTTTATTTCTTTTGGTGGTGCTTGTTCTGATAGCAGTTTTTTATTGTCATTTTTTGCCTTTTCGATAATTTTTGCAGCCTTTGGTGCATATGGAATATTTGTTTTCTCAGAAATTTGTATCAATTCAACGGAAACAATTGGAATTAATTCCAAAGGTTTTTTAACAACTAATGGGAGAGCAAATATTGTGGCAAAAAATATTGTCCCATGAAAAATTACAGAAAATAACATTCCAAAAGAAAAATTATTCAATCCAACTTTAAAACCACTAAATGAAATTTTTTTAAGCAATACTATCTCTCTTTGTATGGCTCAGATATTAAGGCAACTTTAGTGAATCCTGATCCTGAAAGTTTGCCCATTATCTCTAATACTCTTCCATAATTAATTGTTTTGTCGCCTCTTACATAAATTCTTGTATCAGTTCTATTGTTGGAAACAGCTAAAATTTTTTTAATTAAGTTATCAAATTCAATTTTTGTCTCTTGAATAAAAACCTCACCTTTTGAATTAATAGTTAATGTGAGAGGTTCACTTTCCTCAGGCAAAGTATCGGCTGAGGTTTCAGGTAAATCAACTTGTACTCCAACAGTAAGCAAGGGTGCCGTAACCATAAAGATAATTAAAAGGACAAGCATTACATCAACAAATGGGGTTACATTTATTTCACTCATTGGTTCTCTTTCTGAACGCTTTAAGTTAAATGCCATATTAAATTATTGAAATAAATCTTTTTGAAAAATTTTCTAATTTTTGTGAATATTTTTTAGAGTCATTGCCAAATTTATTGTAAGCAATCACCGCTGGTATTGCAGCTAACAAACCTAGAGCAGTTGCAAATAATGCTTCAGCTATACCAGGGGCTACAATAGCTAGACTAGTATTTCTTGATATTGCAATTGATTGAAAAGAATTCATTATTCCCCAAACTGTTCCAAATAATCCAATAAACGGTGCTGTAGATCCTACTGTTGCAAGAAAAGTAAATTTGTTGTTAACAACATTCATTTGCTTTTCAATATTTACCTCTAATATGTTTTCAAGTCTTTGACTTATATTTGTTTTTGATCTTGATTTCATAACAGCTTGCATTGAGTCTTTGAATAATTGGGCCATTGGATTATCTAATGCTGCAGGTAAACTATTATAAAATGTTTCTGCAGACTTAGACTTCCAAAATCTTTCCTCAAAATCTTCAGAGTCTTTGTTTATTCTTCTAAACATTACTATTTTATCGAAAATTATAGCCCAGGAATAAACTGAGCAAGCGATTAGAATAACAATCACAGATTTGACGATAAAATCTGCTCTCAAAAATAAACTTAAAATTGAAAAATCCGTGTTGCTTGCCAATCCTACTGCCTGAGAAGTTATATCTGCGTCCATTTAATTGATTTCACACTAAAATGTGTCATGAATTTGTCTATAAAAGTAAGCTTTAATTTATTTTTCTTGTGAATTTAGATGATAATTGGCAATTAATATTGCATCTGCTTTGTTGGTATCTTTTTTTCGTGATAACATTGATGAAAATTTAGGAAACATTTCAATTGCTTTAACTCTACTCGAATCTTTTTGAGAATTTATTAAATCATAATACTTTTTCCATTTGGCCGGTCTCACAAAAAAAATTGGTAGTTGCATTGCGGCACAAACACCTTTCAAAACTCCAAATGATTGTCCAAAATTGAACATACTGGTAACACCTTGTCCGGGCATTGCTGAAACTTGCTCTACCACTACATTTATATTCTCAGATTTGTGGTTTTGAACCCTTAAAGATATTTCGTTAAATATTTGGCTACCATTAATTTGCTTTTTATTTTTATTGCCTGATGCCATAGTAGGCATATCAATTACATCCTTTAATTCTCCATCTTCAAAAAAACAAATTGCACCAGTTATTCCAGGATCTATTCCGATTATTAACATAAAATTAAGTTAAATTGCATTTGTAAAAACATTTTGAACATCGTCATCTTCTTCTAAAATTTCCAAAAACTTAATCATTTTTTCTTTGTCTTCATCATTTAGTTTAATTTTATTTATAGGAACCCACTCTATTTCTGTAGATATAAAATTAGAAATTTCTTTTTCTAATACTTTTTTTACATCATATATCTCATCTTTATTTGTGTGGATTTCATAGTAATCTTTGTGAAATATACAATCATTAGCTCCAGCATCGGTTGCCAGATTAAAAACTTTTTCTTCTTCAACTTCTTCTTTATTAATTTTTATAACACCTAATTGAAGAAAATTGTGTGATGCAGAACCTTGAGTACCAAGTCCTCCGCCATATTTTTGAAAAATTGTTCTGAGATTTGATGCACTTCTATTTTTATTATCTGTTAACGTGATGACTACTATTGCTGTTTTTGATGGTCCAAATCCTTCATATCTGATATTTTCAAAATTAGTGTCTGCCGCTATTGATGATTTATCAATAGCTCTCTCGATATTTTCTTTAGGCATGTTTGCTGATCTGGCAGCCTGGATTGCAGATCTTAACCTTGAATTCATATCTGGATTTTTCTCGCCAAGTTTTGCGGCTACTGTAATTTCTCTTGATAGTTTTGAAAAAATAGCAGATCTTTGTTTATCTGCCTTTCCTTTTTTATGTTTGATACCTGCCCAATGTGAATGACCTGCCATGATTTAATTATCTTTCTGAAGTTGACCACCAAATATAAACTGACTGATATTTAATGCCAAACCATTTTTCGGATTAGCTTCAATAATTGCTCCACAAAGTGAGGCCTCTCCCTCAGCTGGGAAGTGTTTTATGGACTCTCGTTTATAAAACCTGTTAATAGAATTTTCAGCATTCATCCCAATAACAGAGTTATAGTCACCACACATTCCTGCATCTGTTAAATATGCTGTTCCCTTGTTTAGAACTCTTCCATCGTTGGTAGGTACATGAGTATGTGTGCCTACAACAAATGTTGCATGACCATCAAATATATGACCAATAGCCATTTTTTCACTAGTAATTTCACCGTGGAAGTCAACAATTAGAAAATCATATTTTTCTTTTTCTGTATTTTGATCTAAAAATTCTTTGCTTTTTAAAAAGACATCATCACATTTTTTCATAAAAACATTTCCCATTAAATTTAGTACACCAACTTTATATCCACCAATAGAATCGTAAATACCAAATCCATTACCTGGAGCATCGTTTGATATGTTTAATGGTCTAAGCAGCCTTTTTTGTTTTTTAATAAATTCGAATGTTTCTTTTTGATCCCAGACATGATTACCAGTAGTAATAACATCAACTCCACAACTTAATAATTCATTAACAATATTCTCTGTAATGCCAACACCTTCTTTTGCAGCATTCTCACCATTTACAATAACAAAGTTTATTTTTTTTGATTTAATAATATTAGGTAAAAATCTTTTTACAGCACTACAGCCACTATTTCCAACTATATCTCCTAAAAATAAAATATTCATTTAATAATTTCTTTATCTGTTAAAATAAAATTTAACTTTTGATCAAATTTATTTACAGGAATTTTTGAGATTTCTTGAAATGAAAAAGCAAAACCAACTGTTAAAATATTTTTAAACTTAAGAATTTTGCTAATATATCTGTCATAAAATCCACCACCGTATCCTAATCTAAATTTATACCTATCAAATCCAACGAGGGGTACAATCAAAACATCTGGAATAACTTTTTTTTTAGTATTTGGCTCAGGAATACCTTGCTGACTTACTCTAAGTGAGTCTTGAAAAGACCATTCGTAAAAATCCATATTACTATTTTTCTTGGTAATAGGTAAAGATATTTTAAAATTATTTTTTTCTAAAATTTTTAGAACACTTAAACAACTAATCTCACTATTTACAGGATAATAACCACCAATATTAATATTTCCTTTTAAATTATATTTTTTTAATATTTTTTTAAAACGAACAAAAGATATAGTCTGATCTACGAAATTATTTCTTCTAATGTAGATTAATTTTTTTCTTAAAATTTTCTTAGACACTTTATATTATTGGATCTTGGAGTCTGAGTCGTTTCTTTTAATAAAATTTTCTAATTCAAGAGTGGTCTTATCAACTAAAGTTTCATAGTTATCTCGATTGATCTCGATTTCATTCTTCAGATTATCCTGATTTTTACTTAATTCAGAAATTTCTTTTTCTTTTAAATCTCTGTAATTATAAACTAATGATTTAAGTTCTTTAAATTTTTCAGTAATTTTATTTAACTCTTTTTTTTGAATATCTATTTTTTTTTTAGTCTCGTAATATTCGTCTAATACAGAGATAGATGTTATAAGTAAAAGCTTACTTTCTCCTATGTTTCCTAAAGAGTTTTTAAGATTACTAAACTTTTCGTTTAAATATAAAGCCAATTCCTCTAGGTGTTCTTCTTGCCCATCTTCACAAGATAACAAAAATTCTTTTCCGTTAAATTTAATATTTACATTTGCCATTTGTCAATTTCTTCTATCAAACTATCTGTTTCTTGGTTTAATTCATCAATTTTTTCAGAAAATTGATCTTCCTTTTTTTTTTCTTCAATTTCTTTTTCTTTAAAATCATCAAATTTCTGTTTGAGAGATTGATTTTCTTGTTGGAGTGTATTGTACTTTTGTTCTATTTCTTTTTTTTCAATTTCTAATTGATTTTTTTGGTTTCTGAGATTTTCTAACTCCAAAATTTTATCTGGTTTTATATTTTCAAGATTTTTTAATTTATCTAAAGTTTCTAATAGTTTTTTTTCTTTTTCACTAATCGAATTCATATATATATCTATATTATAAAATTGATTCACCTAAGTCTACAAAGGATAAATTTTGAAAAAATTAAATAAGATCTTATCTAACACTATACGTGTTCTTTCGATGGATGCTGTGCAAAAAGCTAATTCTGGGCATCCGGGTATGCCAATGGGAATGGCTGATGTATCTACAATACTTTTCAAATATTTTCTAAAATTTAATCCAAAAAATCCCAGTTGGATTAATAGAGATAGATTCGTTTTATCTGCTGGTCATGGATCTATGTTGCTTTACTCTTTACTCTACTTAACAGGTTACAAAAGTGTTAAATTAAGTGATATAAAAAATTTTAGACAAATTAATTCTATTTGTGCAGGTCATCCTGAGTATGTTGAAAACTCAGGTATCGAAACAACAACAGGTCCTTTAGGACAAGGAATTTCTAATGCAGTAGGTTTTGCATTAGCAGAAGAAATTTTAAAAATGAAAATCGGTAAAAATATTATAAATCATAAAACTTATGTAATTGCAGGAGATGGTTGTCTTATGGAAGGCATAAGTCACGAAGCTATGAGCTTAGCTGGACACTTAAAACTTAAAAATTTAATAATGTTATTTGATAATAATTCTATATCAATAGATGGGCCAACAAGTTTAGCAGTTTCAGATAATTTTAAGAAAAGATTTGAAAGTTATGGCTGGGATTATATAGAAATTGATGGTCATAAAGAAAAAGAAATATATAAAGCACTCAAAAAAGTTCAAAATGCAAAAAAACCATCTGTTATTTCTTGTAAGACTAAAATTGGTTATGGGTCACCTAACAAATCTGGAAAAGCTTCCTCTCATGGAAGTCCGCTAGGTACTGAAGAAATTAAATTAGTGCGCAAAGAATTAGATTGGGATTATAAACCATTTCAAATTCCTAAAAACATATTAAATTCTTGGAGAGAAATTGGAAAAAAGGGAGAAAAAATTGAGTACAAATGGAATAAAATTTATAGGAAGAAAAAAGGTAAAATAAACAAATTCTTTAAAAATGATTTTATTAAGTCTATCCTAATTGAGAAAAAAATAGCTTTAGAAAAAAGTAAAAGTCTTGCTTCAAGAAAATCTTCAGAGTCGATTATTGACTCTCTTGTAAAAAAAAATAATACACTTATTGGCGGGTCAGCAGATCTTGCTGGATCAAACAATACGAAAACAAATTATCATAAAATAATTAAACCAGGAAATTTTGACGGAAATTATATTCATTATGGAGTAAGAGAGCACGCAATGTGTGGTATAATGAATGGATTAGCTTTGCATAGTAAATTTATACCTTTTGGAGGAACTTTTTTAATTTTTTCAGATTATTGTAAACCATCAATAAGATTGGCGGCAATGATGGGGCAACAGGTAATATATGTAATGACACACGACTCCATTGGACTGGGTGAGGATGGACCAACACACCAACCTATTGAACAATTATCTGGATTAAGGTCAATACCCAACCTTAATGTTTTTAGACCTGCAGATAGAATCGAAACTATTGAATGTTGGGAACATGCTTTAAAAAGTACTAAAACCCCAAGCATTCTATCTTTGACCAGGCAAAACCTTGATCCCATTAGAAATAAATACTCAAAAACAAACAAGTGCTCACTTGGAGCATATGAGATTTTAAGAACAAACAAAAAAATAAAATTAACAATTTTAGCTAGTGGTTCTGAGGTAAATCTAGCAATAGATACCAGCCATAAATTAGCTAAGTATAAGATTTATTCAAAAGTTATTTCAGTGCCATGTATGGAGCTTTTTGATATACAATCAAATAGATATAAAGATAAAATTTTAAACGAAACTAAATTAAAAATATCTATCGAAGCAGGCTCAAGGGATTGTTGGAAAAAATATGTAGGTGATTTTGGAATCACTTTTGGAATTGATGTATTTGGGAAAAGTGCTCCCTATAAAGATATTTATAAATATTTTGGACTTATACCTTCAAATATGGCAGATAAATTAAAAAATGTAATAAAAAATAGAAATGACTATTAAAATTGGAATAAATGGGATGGGTAGAATTGGTCGTATGTTGGTGAGATCAATTATTGAGAATCAAAAAAAAAATTTTAAAATTAGCCATATTAACAATAGGTCAAATGCAGAAGTTACTTATAAATTAATAAAGTATGACTCTATTCATGGAAAATTTAATGCAGATTTAAGATTAGACGAAAATGAATTAATAATTAATAAAAATAAAATAACATTTTCTCAGGAGTCTAAAATTGAGAATATTGATTGGAAAAAATATGATGTTGACTATGTTTTTGAGTGTACTGGTAAATTTAATTCAAAAGAAAAATTACTTATACACATTAAAAATGGAGCAAAAAAAGTAATCGTCTCTGCTCCATGTAAAAATGCAGAAAAAACAATAGTGTTTGGTGTGAATGAAAATATTTTATCAAAGGATGATAAAATTATATCTGCTGGCTCATGTACAACAAATTGTTTAGCACCAGTAGTAAATGTGCTTAATAATAATTTCATAATTGAAAAAGGTTTTATGACTACTATTCACGCATATACTAGCGATCAAAGAATTTTGGATAATTCCCATAAAGATCCAAGAAGAGCAAGGGCTGCAAGTCAATCAATAATCCCTACTTCAACTGGTGCATCGAAAGCAATAGGAGAAATAATTCCGAGCTTAAGAGGTAAATTAGAAGGAGTTGCAATGAGAGTCCCAACACCAAATGTGTCTCTTGTAGAACTGGTATTCTGTACCAAAAATAAAATTGATATCAAAAAAATTAACGATGTATTTGAAACTGCTTCTAAAAATGAATTAAATAATATTTTAGATGTTACTCATGAAAAATTAGTTTCCATTGATTTTAACCATCATTCAGCATCTGCAATTGTTGATACTTCTCTAACAAATGTAGTTGGAAGCAATATGGGTAAAATTTCTGCTTGGTATGATAATGAGTGGGGTTTTTCAAATAGAATGTGCGATATAGCTGAGAATTTGCATAAAATCTCTTAATGAGAAGTATTTTAAAAGAAAAAAATCTTAATAATAAAATAATATTACTAAGATTAGATTTAAATGTTCCTCTAGAAAATGGCAAAATAAGCGACACAACAAGAATTGATAAAATTCTACCAACTCTAAATTTTTTAATAAAACAGAAAACGAAAATTATAATTTTATCTCATGTAGGTAGGCCTAAAGGGAAAATAGTAAAAGAGCTATCGTTAAAACCAATAGGTGAAGATTTGAGAAAAAAATTAAATGTAAGATTAAAACTAATCACAGAAAACATTTTTGAAATCAAAAGTAAAGATTTCTTTGAAAAATTTGATGAAGAAATTCTTATTTTAGAAAATATTAGGTTTTATGATGAAGAGGAGAAAAATGACAATAAATTTGCAAAACACCTGGCAAGCTTAGGGGATATTTATGTGAATGATGCTTTTTCCTGTTCTCATCGAGCTCATGCATCAATTCATCAAATTCCTAAATATTTACCATCTTACTCAGGACTACAACTTGATTTAGAAGTAGCTGCTCTTAATAAGATTACTAATAAAATAACAAAACCCATAACATGTATAATTGGAGGGTCTAAAATTTCGACAAAAATAAATATTATTAAAAATTTAATATCAAAATTTGATTATATTATTATTGTCGGTGGTATGGCTAATAATTTTATTGAATATTTTGGTAATAATATTGGAAAATCAATAAAAGAACAAAATTGTTATAAGATAGTCGATGAAATTATTTCACTTTCAAAAAAAAAAGAATGTAAAATTATTTTTCCAGAGGACGTAATTGTATCTAAAAATTTAAATGGATCATCTATAAATAAAGAATTAGATCAAATTTCATCAGATGATATGATTTTAGATATTGGTCCAAAAACAATTAAAAGAATATTTGATATAATTGGTGTTAGTAGAACAATATTATGGAATGGGCCAGCTGGATATTTTGAAAATCCAAATTTTGCTAATGGAAGTATTAAAATAGCAAAAAAGATAATTGAGAATAATAAATTTGACAAATTTTTTTCTGTTGTGGGTGGTGGAGATACTGTTTCATTATTAAATAACTTAAATGTTGTTGGAAGTTTCAATTTTGTTTCAACTGCAGGTGGAGCGTTTTTAGAATATCTTGAAGGCAAAAAGCTTCCTGGTATAACTGCGTTAAGTTAATATGTCAGATCTTAATAAAATTGCCCTGAAGATAATTTCTAATGGTAAAGGTATCCTTGCAGCAGATGAAAGCAATGGAACTATGACTAAAAGACTTAAGGCAGTAGATGTTGTTTCAACACCAGAAAATAGACTTATGTTTAGAGAAATACTCTTTTCATCTGAAAGTATGAAAGAGTATATAGGTGGTGTAATTCTTTATGATGAAACAATAAACCAAACAACAAGTTTTGGAAAATCAATCCCCAGCTTAATTTCTTCCACAGGTGCAATACCTGGAATTAAGGTCGATATAGGTGCAAAAGATTTGGCAAACTCTTCTGAAGAAAAAATAACTGAAGGCTTAGATGGACTCAGAGAAAGGTTAAAAAGGTACTATGAGCTTGGTGCTAGATTTACAAAATGGAGAGGAGTTTTTATTATTAATAAGAAATATCCAAGCACGCTAGCAATCAACAGCAATGCACACGCACTTGCCCGATATTCTGCCTTAGTTCAAGAATGTAAAATGGTTCCAATAGTCGAACCAGAAGTATTGATGGATGGAGACCATTCTGCTGATATTTGCTTAAGAAAAACATCAGATGTTATCAAGAAATGTTTTGATGAATTAATATTAAATAAAGTTGATCTTTCAGGAATTATTTTAAAACCTAATATGATATTGGCTGGTAAAAATTCAAAAGTTAAAATTTCTAATGAGGAGGTTGCTCAAAAAACACTTCAATGTATTAGAAACTCAGTACCAAGAGAAGTGCCTGGAATTGCCTTCTTATCTGGGGGTCAGTCAGAAATAGAAGCAACGGAAAATTTAAACTTAATCAATAAAAATAATAATACTGAATTTATTATGACTTACTCCTATGGAAGAGCATTGCAGCAAAGCGCTCTCAAGATTTGGTCAAAAAATACTAAAGATGTAAAAACAACTCAAAATATTTTCAATCATAGAGCTAAAATGTGTACTTTGGCTGCTCAAGGAAAATGGTCTTACGAACTTGAAAATAAGTAAAAAAAGATTTATTTACCTTATTTCACCAAATAAGATAAATAAAAACTTCTACAATAGTCTAAAATTAGTTTTAAAAACCAATAAAGTAAGCTTCTTTCAAATGAGGCTTAAAAAATATTCATTAAAGCAAAAAATTATGATTGGAAAAAAAATAAAGAGAGTTTGTGAGTCTCACAAAGTGAAATTTATAATAAATGATGACCCCTGGTTAACAAAAAAAATTGATGCGGATGGTTGTCATTTGGGACAAAAAGATATGATAATAAATGAGGCTCGTAAGATAATTGGAGATAAGATTATAGGCGTCACATGCCATAATTCGATTAAACTAGCAAAAAATGCAATAAAATCAAAAGCAAGTTATTTAGCTTTCGGTGCATTTTATTCATCAAAAACTAAGAAAACTAAATTTAATGCCACTACAAAAACTTTAATTAAAGTTAAAAAATTAACCAATATTCCTATAGTTGCGATAGGTGGTATAAACGACAGTAATTATAAAAATCTATTATTGAATAAAGCAAATTTTTTAGCTATCTCAGACTACATTTGGAATAATAAAAAATATAAACCAGAAAAAGCGACAGACATATTAAAATGAAAATTAATGCAGGTGAAATTAGAGTTGGAATGTTATTAGAGTATAAAAATGATTTATGGCAAGTTCTTAAAACTCAACATGTTAAACCTGGCAAAGGTGGTGCATTTGCTCAAGTGGAAATGAAGAGTGTTGGAAAGAACACAAAATTAAATGAGAGATTTAGATCGAATGAGTCAGTAGAAAAAGCAACAGTTGAAGAAACTAATTATAATTATCTTTATTCAGATGAAAATAATTATTTCTTCATGGATCCAAAAACTTTTGAACAAGTAGAGATTAAAAAGGACATAATTGGCGAAAAAGGTAAATTATTGACTGAAAATCTTGAAGTTTCATTAAGTTTCTACAATGAAAATGCAATTTCAATTGAACTTCCTAATCAAGTAAAATGTAAAATTTCAAGGACAGATGGCGCCTTAAAAGGTCAGACAGTTTCATCCTCATACAAACCAGCTATACTTGATAATGGAATAAAAATACAGGTCCCACCATTTGTAGAGGTGGATGATGAAATTATTGTGGATACTAGAACATTACAATATGTAAAAAAAATTTAAATTATGAATTCAATTTCACCTCATTTAAATATAATGATTAAGGCTTGTGAAAAAGCATCAAAGGTAATTATTAGAGATTTTGGAGAAATTGAAAATCTGCAAGTTTTAAAAAAGGGACCGCGAGATTTTGTAACTAAGACTGATAAAAGGGTTGAAGAAATTTTGATCAATGAATTTAGTAAAGCAAAAAAAAACTACTCCTTCTTGACTGAAGAAAGCGGTAAAATTGAAAATAATGATAAAGATAAAATTTGGATTATTGATCCAATTGATGGTACAACAAATTTTTTGCATGGAATACCTCATTTTGCTATTTCGGTCGCACTAAAAATAGATAATGAATTAAACTCTGCTTTAATACATGATCCAATAAAAAATGAGATATATTTTGCTGAAAAAAATGATGGAGCGTATTTCAATAATCATAGAATAAGAGTTTCAAATAAAAGTGATATTGAAGATTGTTTGTTTTCATCTAATCCAGAAGGTTTGAAAATTATTTATCCAAGTTTGAATATGAGGAATTCAGGATGCACAGCTCTAGATTTGGCATATGTTGGATCAGGTAGGTTAGATGGTTTTTTTCATAATAAAATCAATTTATGGGATATAGCTGCTGGAGCCCTAATTGTAAAAGAAGCTGGAGGTACCACCAATGATTTTAGTAAGTATAACGTGAATAATATCAATATAAGAGCTGCAAGTGGTACCATATATAAGAAAATGATTGAAAAATTATCCAACTTTTAATTGTTTTTATTTAACTTTTTGCTATAAAGCCGGCATGAAAAAAAACTTACATCCAAACTATCACAAAATAAAAGTAGAAATGACTGATGGTAGTCAATTTGAAACTAAATCTACATGGGGTTCCGAGGGAGAAATTTTAAAACTTGAAATTGATCCAAAATCACATTCAGCTTGGACAGGTGGTAAACAAAAAATACTTGATAAAGGTAGAGTAAGCAAATTCAACAAAAAATTCCAAAATTTTAGATCCGAGACCAAGTAATGAGCAATGCACCATTAATGCCTATGGCTACTGCTGTTTGGTTGGTCGAAAATACATCATTAACATTTCGACAAATATCTGAATTTTGCAAATTACATGAGGTGGAAATACAAGGAATTGCTGATGGAGAAGTTGCAAAAGGTATTGTTGGATACAATCCTATCATTGCAGGTCAATTAAGTAGAGAAGAAATTGCTCTTTCATCAGAAGACTCAAACAGGCCTCTTAAACTCTTGGTAAATGAAATTGAAATTGATAACAAAAATAAAAAATTAAAAAAATACATACCATTATCTAAGAGACAAGACAAACCAGATTCAGCACTTTGGTTATTAAAGCAACATTCAATTTTGAAAGACTCTCAAATTGCTAAGCTAGTTGGAATTACAAAAAATTCAGTTACAGCAATAAGAAATAAGAGCTATTGGAACTACAATAATTTGTCTCCAAAAGATCCAGTAGCAATGGGTCTATTTACTCAGAAAGATCTAATTGAAACTATAGAAAAAGCCGAAAGAAGAATAATTAGAGAAAAAAAAGAAAAAGAAAAAGAAAAAGAAGGATTAAACAAATAAGAAATATGAATACTAATAGACAAACAAATTATAAAGTGCTAACTAGTGCTCTTTTTGGAGGTAGTTATTAAAATAGAGGTAAAAGATAATAATATTGAGCAAGCTTTAAGAGTTTTAAAAAGAAAACTTCAAAGAGATGGTTTTTTTAAAATTATAAAACTCAAAAACACATATGAAAAACCATCTGAAAAAAAGAAGAGAATTCTTCAAGAAAATATTAAGAGAGTTAAAAAGCTAAATAAACTTAAAAATAGAATATAAAAATCGCGGGGTGGAGCAGCCTGGTAGCTCGCAAGGCTCATAACCTTGAGGTCGGCGGTTCAAATCCGTCCCCCGCAACCAATTATAGATTAAATTTTAAAATTAGATTTTTTACTGTCTTCGAGAAAAGCTTTTACAGTTTCTTTTGTAAGTTGGTTAAATGATTTCCCAAAGTTTTCAATCTTCTCAATTATAGATGGTGGAACAGTAATAATATGACAACCTAATTGTTTTGCTTGCAAATAATTATATGGTTCACGAACACTGGCCCATAAAATTTCAACATTCTTAAAATTCTTTGCCAATCTAATGCTATTTATAAACTCTGGAACTGGATCTTTGCCATTATCGCTTGCTCTCCCTGCAAAAATAGAAATAATAACTTTTGTTTTTTTGTTAATTAATTTTAAAATCTTTTCAGTTTGTTTGGCATTGTAAACAGCTGTTATGTTAATTTTTATATTTTGATTATTTAACTCTTTAATAATTTGTCCCATAAATCTTCCCTTTGAATTAGTGACTGGTACTTTTACGTAAACATTTTTACCCCAAGTATTTATCTTCATTGCTTGAATTTTCATTGCTTTGTATTCGTCAGCAAATACCTCGAGAGATACAGGTTTATTATTACAAATTTTAAGAAGTTTCTTTGAATACGATTTATAATCTTTTGCTCCAGCTTTTCTAAATAAACTTGGGTTAGTTGTAAATCCTTTTACAATCTTTTTTTGATTAAATTTTTTAATTTGACCCAATTCAGCAATGTCACAAAATATTTTAGTATTCAAATTTCTGCCTATAGATTTTTGGTGATGTCCTCTGTCATTTTTTTTGCATCTGCAAACAACATCAGAGTATTTTCTTGATAAAATAGATCATTATCGATACCAGCATAACCAGGTGATAAACTGCGTTTAACAAATAATACTGACTTACATTTTTCAACATCAAGAACTGGCATACCATAAATAGGACTCTCTGGGTCTGTTTTCGCAACTGGATTGGTTACATCATTGGCACCAATAACAAAAGCTACATCTGCATTTGCAAAATCATTATTGATTTCTTCAAGTTCGAATACCTCATCGTATGGTACATTTGCCTCTGCAAGTAAAACATTCATATGACCTGGCATTCTTCCAGCTACCGGATGAATCGCATAAGAAACTTTTATGTCATTTTTTTTCAATGTATCAACCATTTCTCTTAAAGCATGTTGCGCTTGGGCTACAGCCATACCATATCCTGGTACAATAATTACTGAAGAAGCATTTTTCATTAAAAAAGCAGCATCATCTGCATTTCCACTTTTAACTGGTCTTTGTTCTTTATTTTGTGATGATGAGGATTGTTCTGTTGCACCAAATCCACCTAAAATAACATTAAAGAATGACCTATTCATACCTTTACACATAATGTAAGATAAAATTGCCCCAGATGATCCAACTAACGCTCCAGTAATTATTAGTGCAGTGTTTTCTAAAGTAAAGCCAATTCCTGCAGCGGCCCATCCTGAATATGAATTTAACATTGAAATTACAACTGGCATGTCTGCACCACCAATTGGAATTATTAATAAAAAACCAATTAAAAATGATACTGCTAACAGTATCCAAAATAAATTAGAAGATTGTGTAGAGCAAAGTAAATAAATTAATATAATTATAGAAATTAAAATTAAACCATTTAAAAGGTGTTGACCCTTGAAAGTTATGGGCGATCCAGACATTATCCCCTGAAGTTTTAAAAAAGCTATAATTGAACCTGAAAAAGTTATTGCGCCAACTGCTGCACCAATTGACATCTCTATTAAGCTTCCAAGCTTAATTTTGCCAGGTGTTCCTAAATTGAATGCCTCGGGATTTAAGAAAGCAGCTATTGCAACAAAAACAGCTGCCAGACCAACCAAACTGTGAAAACCAGCAACTAATTCTGGCATTGCTGTCATTGGGATTTTGTAGGCAATGAACGCACCAATCAAGCCTCCTACCAAAAGAAAAATTAAAACTACAACAAATCCAATAGAAAAATTACCAATAGATAAAAAAGTTACTGTTATTGCAATTATCATACCGGCAACTCCAAACAAATTTCCTTGTCTAGATGTCTCAGGTGAAGAAAGTCCTCTTAAAGCAAGAATAAATAATACTCCTGAAATTAGATAAAATATTGCTGATAAATTTGCTGATATCATTATTTATTTTTTTTTTTTTTTTTATACATAGCAAGCATTCTCTGGGTTACTAAAAAACCCCCAAAAATATTTATTGCAGCTAATCCTATAGCTAAAAAACCAAATATGCTTGAAATGTTGAATATAGTATTTGAGTTTCCTGCCAACCCTGCAATTATGGCACCAACAATTATAACTGATGAAATTGCATTAGTTACAGACATTAGAGGTGTGTGTAGTGATGGTGTAACACTCCAAACTACATAATATCCAACAAAAATTGAGAGAATAAAAATACTTAGCCTGAATATAAAAGGATCTATTTCCATAATTATTTTTTTATTAGTGTTTTCTCAATTATCTCATCTTCTAAATTAATTTTAATCTTCTTATTCTCTTTATCATATAAATTTGAAATAAAATTAAATACATTTTTTGCATACAAATTTGATGCAGATATGGGTAATTTATTTAATATATTAGTTTCTCCCAATATTTTTACACCGTTTTTATCTACAATTTCATCTACTAAAGTGGATGCTGTATTTCCTCCTTGAATTGCCGCTAAATCATAAATAACAGATCCCTTTTGTAAATTTTTAATCATTTCTTCTTTGATTATTATTGGCGCTTTTTTTCCAGGTATTAAGGCTGTACATATTACAATATCAATTTTTTTTAAAGTCTCAAATAACAAATCCTCTTGTTTTTTCTTAAATTCTTCAGAAGCCTCTTTGGCGTATCCACCCTCTGTTTCTAAATTTTCTGATCCTTCAACGGTTAAAAATTTACCACCTAAACTCTCAACCTGTTCTTTTGATGCATTTCTTACATCAGTTGCAAAAACAATTGCACCCATTCTTTTAGCTGTAGCTATAGCCTGGAGACCTGCCACTCCTGCTCCAACTACTAAAACTTTTGCTGCAGGGACAGTACCAGCCGCAGTCATCATCATTGGTATTGCCTTTTCAAAATATGAAAATGCCTCTATGACCGCCTTATAACCAGCCAAATTTGCTTGGGATGAAAGAATATCCATAGATTGAGCCCTTGTTATTCTAGGAAGTAATTCCAAAGAAAAAAGGTTAACATTTTTTTTTAAAAAATTTTCTATGGATTTTTTATTATTATAAGGATTTAAAACTCCTATCAAATTTTGACCTGCCCCAATTGAATTTATCTTTTCATCACTTATCAAACCAATTTGAACAATTATGTCTGCACCATTTAATACTTCATTATCATTATTAGATATCTTGACACCTAGATCTTTATAATCTTGATCTGCAAATCCTAAGTGTGCTCCATAATTTTGAGATAAGAATATCTCAAAACCAAGATCAACATATTTTTTGACAATCTCAGGGGTAATAGCAATTCTTTTTTCAATTTTATGGTTTTCAAGAATTGATGCGATTTTCATATTAATAATTTTATCTAAAAAGTTAAATATAGGTAGAGCGTAACAAAAATATTAAAATCATATAGTTTTTTTTTGAAATTTTCATGGTTGAATTTCTCCATAAAAATTATTTTTGTCTAGCTTTAAATTTAGGGTTCACTTTATTGATGATATAAACTCTACCTCTTCTTCTTACCAATTTTGAATTTAAATCTCTTTTTTTAATTGATTTTAATGAGCTTTTAATTTTCATAACTAATTTTATGCCGGCAACGACTTACTCTCCCGTGCCTTAAGACAAAGTACCATCAGCGCTGAAGGGCTTGACTTCCGAGTTCGGAATGGGATCGGGTATAACACCTTCGCAATAATCACCGGCAAAAGGTTTTATACATAAATAAATTTTATTGTAAACAATGAATTATTGCAATTTTTGACTATTTTTTAAGAAATTAGCAATATAGGTCTTCAAATCTGTTTTCCCAAATTTTTTAAAAACTTTATTTGATAAATTCATACTCGTAAGGGCAGATGCAAATCTCTCACCTTTTCTAGCTGGCAAATATCTAATTCTTGATTTAAACATTTTTGCAACTTGCAAAATTGTATAACTCTTTTTATTTGAAATACTATAATGACGGCACTTATCATTTTTCCATGCAGTATAACAGACTTTTATTGTATCTTTAATGTGGGTAAATCTCCTCGATTGTGTGCCAGGTCTAACAACAGTTAAAGGTAATCTATTTTTATATTGATCTTGAAATATACCTATTACTGTAGCCATATCACCCTTGCTAATTTGCCTATCACCGTAAACGTTATAAAAATAAATTATTTCAAATTTAAAGTTAAACCATTTTTTTAGATTTTGTAACATTTCTATATTTTTGGATTTTGTAAATGCATAGGGTGATAAGTTTTTATCTTTTCCTTTATTTCCTATGCTAGCAGATGTAGCTGAATAGATTAATTTAATATTATTATATAAACAAAAATTAAAAACTTCATGAGTACCTATGGTATTTGAATTTATACATTCATTCATCTTAAAGAAACTTTGGTAGATCCTTGAAAATTCTCCAAAATGAAAGAGACATATTATATTTTTTTTATATTTTTTTAAGATTATTGAAATATTTTTTGTTTGTGACTTTATGTATTTTACTCTTTTATTTTTAATATGATTTTCTTTTTTTCCTGATGAATAGTTATCCACACTGATAATCTTATGTGTGGTTTTTTCAATTAGATATTCAATTAAATTTGCTCCAACAAAACCCGCCCCACCGGTTACTACTATAATTTTTTTCATTAAATACCGACTAATTTATAATAAATTTTTTAAGTAATTTTTAAGTTTTGTTTCTTTTATTTGTTTAATAACTTTATTAAATTCTTTTTTACTAATTAACTTTTTTTTATAAGCTATTTCCTCTAAACATCCTATTTGAGCGTTGGTCCTTTTTTCATATATAGATATTAAATTGGATGCAGTTAAAAAAGCCTCATGTGTTCCTGCATCTAACCAAGAAAATGATCTACCCAACTCAATTTCTTTGGCTTTCTTTTTTTTTATATAAATATTATTTAAATCTGTAATCTCTTTTTCCTTTCTATTAGATCTTTTTAATGTCTTTGCATATTTTATTGCTAAGTGATCATAAATATATAAGCCTGTAACAGCTAAATTATTTAATGGCTTTTTTGGTTTTTCTACTATTTTTTTTAAATTATTTTTTTTGTCTTTATAAAGAATACCAAATCGTTTTGGATCATTAACTCTTGAAGTAAACAATACACAACCATGCTTAAAATTTTGAATATTTTCTAGGATTTTTGAAAATTTTTCACCAAAAAAAATATTATCTCCTAATGCAAAAATAAATTTATCTTTTCCAATAAAATCTTCGGATAATACAATACCTTCAGGAATACCACCTGGCTTTTTTTGAAACTTATAAGAAATTTTTATACCTAAATGACTTCCGTCATTCAGAAGTTTTTTGAAACTTTCATAATCCTCTTTTTTTGTGATAATTAAAATATTTTTAACACCGGATAGCAATAAAACTGAAATTGGATAGAATATTAAAGGTTTGTTAAAAATTGGCAATAAATGCTTATTCACCACCTTTGTTGTAGGATACAGCCTAGTACCTAACCCTCCTGCCATAATAATTCCTTTAATCATTTTTTAATCCTATCCTTTTAATTTGATAACTTTTACTCAAAATTTTTTCCCACCATTGAGTGTTCTGCAAATACCATTTAATGGTTTTATATAATAATTTATCAAAATTTTTGGAAGGTTTCCAACCTACCTGCTTTTTAATTTTTGTATTATCTATGGCATAACGCGTATCATGAGCTGGTCTATCTTTTACAAATGATATTAGGTTTAAAAAGCTTTCATTATCCTTTTTTTTGTAATGCTTATCCAAATAGAAACATATTTTTTTTACAATATTAATATTTCTAATTTGATTGTTTGAACCAATATTATATGTTTCTCCAATTTTACCCTTCTCACTAATTTTTAGCAATGCTGAGATGTGATCTTCAACATAAATCCAATCTCTTATTTGAAGTCCACTTCCATATATTGGAAGTTTTTTTCCTTTAATAGCTGAAATTATCATATGTGGAATTAGTTTTTCTGGATGCTGATAAGATCCAAAGTTGTTTGAGCAATTAGTAATAATTGCGGGTATTCCATATGTTTTAAACCAACTATTGACTAAATGATCAGAAGATGCTTTTGAGGCGGAATAAGGTGAAGATGGTTCAAATTTACTAGTTTCTTTGAATAATTTTTTACTATTTTTTAAATCTCCATAAACTTCATCGGTTGAAATATGTATGAATTTTAAGAAATTATTTTTTTTTTGTTTTTTTTTTGAGAGATATAACCTGCATGCCTCTAAAATTGCATGTGTTCCAATAATATTGGATTTTATAAAAGGGAAATTATTATCAATAGATCTATCTACGTGACTCTCTGCTGCCAAGTTGAATATTATATCTGGTTTAAATTTTTCAATACATCTATAAACTCTTTTATAATTTGATAAATCTATTTTTTTTAACTGACAATTTTTTCTTTTTAATTCTTTAGAAATATTTGTGATATTAGATGAATACGAAAGATTATCTAAAACACATATTTGGTTTTTTTTTTTTGACAATCTTCTTACTAGGCAACTACCAATAAAACCAGCTCCCCCAGTAATCAAATATTTTTTCATTTCAAGTTAAAAAGTTTCAAAAAATTAATATGACTTAGTAAATCTTTGAGTATTTTCGCCACTTTTAATTTGATCATATATCCAGGCATATGTTTTAACTAAACCACTTTTCAAATCAGTAGAAGGTGACCATTTTAAATCTTTAATTATTTTTTCATTATCACTTGATCTACCTCTTACTCCTTTAGGTTTATCTAAAAGATATTTTTTCTCAACCTTAAACTGGGCTATCTCCTCAATAATTTCTATCATTTGATTTATTGAAACCTGCTCATCACTGCCAACATTGTAAGGTTCTGATAAATCAGAATTAAATATTTTTTGAGTCCCTTCTAGACAATCGGATATGTACATGAAACTTCTAGTTTGATTACCATCTCCCCATACTTCAATTTCTTTTTGATTATTTATTTTTGATAATGCAATCTTTCTACATAATGCTGCAGGTGCTTTTTCTCTTCCACCATCATAAGTGCCTAATGGTCCATAGACATTATGATATCTAACTACTCTTGTAGCTAAACCAAAATCCTCACTGAAATGTCTGCACATTCTTTCACTGAATAGTTTTTCCCAACCATAACCATCTTCTGGTTCTGCTGGATAGGCATCTGTTTCCTTTAAACCAGGAACAAAAGTTTTTTGTTGTTTTTTTGCGTTATAAACGCATGCACTAGATGAAAAAAAATATTTTTGTACTTTATTTATTAGACAAGCTCTTAATAAATTTGTATTTATTAAAACTGATAGCATACATTCGGCTTTGTTATTTTCTATAAATCCCATTCCACCCATGTTGCATGCCATATTATATATGTAATCAACCTCAGCTGTAATTTTTAAACAATTCTCATATTCTTTTAAATCTAAAGAAAAATTTTTATTTTGTTCGAAAATTTGAAACCAATATTCAAGTGGCTTTATATCAGCACAGACAACCTCATGCCCTTGATCCATGAGACTTTTTACTAAGTGCCCTCCAATAAATCCACCTGCTCCACAAACTAAATATTTCATAAGTCTAACTAATAGATAAAATATTATTTTTCAATCTTAATATTTCAGTAATAACCAATAAACTTTGTGTAAAAGTTTACAGATTTAACTCCTTTTAAAGATAGATGCAATGAGTCAGCAAACATTTTACAATCTTTATAGAATGTTTTAGGAAGATTTTTATTAATCTCTAAAAAGTTAATTTCTTTTAAATTTTCCTTCGCATAATTTTCTATCATTAAACCATAATTTTTCTTTTTGCTAAAAATTGGGGTTATAAAAAACTTTATTCTCTGATTTGGATTTTCCTTTAAAATTTTTTTAGCATTTAATATCATTTTATTTTGATTTTCATTTTCAACAATCTTTAAAGCAAACGGACTCAACTTTCCTAAAGAACAAGTTTTTTCTGGCATTGTATAATTATTATACCATTTTTGATCCCTATTTTTAAATATTGAATAATAAAAAGTTCTTAAAAAAATTTCATTTTTAACTTTAGTTACTGGAAAAAACTTTTCAAGAAAATATTGAGTTTTACAATTTTTTTCTAAAATTTTTTTATCAATAAAATTTTCTAGATGTGTAAAAATTGTAAACCTACATTCTATATTATCGTAAATGAGAGATGTTAACTCTATATATATTACTGGTTTATTTTTTGTTTTATTTTTTAATGCATCTAAAATGTTTAACAACTCATTATAATTAATAGAATTATATGAAAGATTAAATATACTATTATAATTCAATGTAAATTTATTGAATGAAACTGATCTAGAATTGCCTAAAACAAAAGCATTATAATTATTTAATTGTTTATTTGAAAAAATTTGCGAAAATCTAAATTCGGATTTTTTAATGGTATAATTTATATACAAAGATATTATGTAAAAAATTATACATCCAAATATTATCCCATAAATAAATTTTATGGAATTAGAATTGAAAATAAATGAATTTTTTTTCATCATAAATACCAAATGTTAAAATTAACCCAATTATTATAGTCAAAGAAAAACCAAAAAAGAAATAATTATTTTTAATAAGTATGAAATTTTTCTTAGTCAATAATAAGTCAAAGAATATAAGCAAAAGAATAATAAAAAAATTTTGCATTACATAAAATTTTTCAATAATTTGACTGAAATTTGTTATTTCACTAATTTTAAAAATATTGATGTAACTTTTAAGTTCAGAGAAATCTTTTAGAGAAAATGGAATCCAAAGAACAGAAACTAAAATGAAGGTGTATATATTTCTTAATATAAGAAACTTTATTTTTAAATTTTTTAAAATTTTTTCTATACATAGAATTATACCATGAAAAAAACCCCAAATAACAAAGTTTAAAGACGCTCCATGCCATAAACCCCCTAAAGTCATTACAATTAAGATATTTCTTAAAGTAAAAAATAATTTTTTTCTACTCCCCCCAAGTGGAATATACAAGTAATCTTTTAAAAAACTTGATAGTGAAATATGCCATCTTCTCCAAAAGTCAGTTAAATTTTTTGAAAAATAAGGTGTCAAAAAATTTGCAGGTATATTAAAACCTAATATCTTTAAAATACCTATAGCTATTGAACTGTAACCGCAAAAGTCAGCGTAAATTAAAAATGAATAGAATAAAGATGAAATAATTAATGTAGGAGTATTACTTTCATCAATATAATTATAAACCGAACTTATATATATATCTAAATTATTTGAAACACATAATTTTAAAAAATATCCCCAAAGTATTAATAACAAACCTTTTTTCAAGTTATTTACATTTGTATTTAGCCCTCTTTTAATTTGAGGAATAAATTTTGATGCTCTAACAATGGGACCTGCAATCAATTGTGGAAAAAAGCAAAGAAAAACAAATAAATTTGTTAATGAAGTTGGTTTAGACTTTTTATAATAAATGTCCACTAAATATGAAATTGACTGAAATGTATAAAAAGATATTCCTATTGGTAAAATAATTCTTTCAAAAACTGTACCATCCAAATTTATATTTATTATATCAGCAACAAAAAAATTAAAATATTTAAAAACAAAGAGAATGGATAACGAGATAAATATTCCTAAAAATAAATATTTTTTTGATGAAATTCTATTTCTGGAAATTAAATTTCCAATCACATAAGTATGCAAAACAGTAAATACCAATAATGAACACAACAGATAATTCCAATAAGAGTAAAAAAATAAAGAATATAGAATAGTAACTATTTTCCAATGCTTATTAAAAAAAAATATTGATATAAAAAATAAACTTAAAAATATAAGAAAATCAAATGAGGCGAAAGACATTAAACAAATTTATTGTTTTTTAAAAAAAAACCTAATGGTAAAAAATATATTATTGACATCCAATTGTTAAAAAAACTTCCAGTTGGAACAAATGGAAATAAATTTATAAATATTAAAATAGACAAAATTTTTACCTGATCGCTTACATAATCATTCTTTTTATAAAATGACCTAGTAAAATATAAAATAATATTTTTACAAATTATTAAAAATATTCCTAATATGAGCACAAATCCAATAAATCCTGTTTCAGATAAAAGTTGAGCATATGTATTATGAGGATGTGTTGAACAACTTGTTATTGTCTCATAATATCTCTTATCTCTACATAAAATTCTAAAAGATTTTATTCCACTACCAATTACAATGTTATCTTTAAATATTTTTATGGCAGTTTTCATGTGATTTTCATGACCCTCAGTAAATATGTTAATTTTATTATCTTTAAAAACTTCATTAATTGTCTGATTGATCATTCTTTCGTGTGTTGATTTACTCAAATTTCCTGCAACAAAAAAGCCAAGTGAAGAGATTATTAATGTTATTATCATTAAAAATCTTGTTTTTTTAATTATTAATGTAAACAAAACAAAAAAAATAATATTAAGTGCAAATGCTGTTCTTTCAGCTATAAAATAAATAAGAACATTAAATAAAACTATTCCAATTATAAATAATATTTTATTTAATAAATTAAATGTGACCTTATTAATTAATAATGCTAAAAGCAATGGTAGCAGTCTGACAAGATAACTCCCTAAAATATATTCATCCCCAAATAATCCGCTTATTCTATCAGGCACGCTATTTTTCATACCAAAAATATTAAAACCAAAAATTATTTGTATGTATGCGTCAATTGAAACAAATAAAATTGTAATAAATAAATATTTAGTGAAAAGACTTTCAAAATTTGGATATTCTTTTAACAAATATATTATTGCTAATGTAAATAATCCAAATCTAATATAGGATGAACTTGGTAGGATTGAACTAAAAAAATCTACAGAAAAAAAAGATATAATTATTAAATAAATACAAAAAAAAATAAATAATAGATTTTTTTTTTCAAATAAAATTTTTATTTCATTTCTTATGAACAATATATAAAGGTAAAGAATTGCAATAATAGATACAAATAAATCAGGGATAAATGGACCTGTTACAAGTGAGATTGGTATTAATAAAGTTAAATAAATTAAAAATTTATTTAAATAATTAATTTTTATTTGTTTCATCTCATAATTTTCAGATATTCTTTAAATGCCTCATATGATCTTGCTGGTAGATAATTCTTAATTAAATTTGGATTTTTTTTTAAGCTTAAAATTAAATTTAAATTATTTTTGTAACCTATTATTTCTCCTTGAAAATCTCTATAAAATGAATGTTGGTTTCGATCTTGATAAACTGTTGCTTTATCAAAAATAACTCTGAAACCTAAACTCTGAACATAGTATGAGGCCCAAATATCATCCATTCTTCCTATGAAAGGAAACAAAAAATATTTTGAAATGACTTCAGAATTAAAAATTGTGTTTTGAGAATTAAAAGGTGCAAATTTTACAGTGGAAAAATGTCCAATATTTTTAAAAATGAAGTTTTCTTTTTTTAATGTCATTCTATTTATAGCGTCAATATCTGGATTTTTGTCCCACAAATTTGCCTGTATATCTGGATTAATTTTTTTAAAACCCTTTCTTAAATTAGGTTTATCTTGAACTAATTGCAAAGGAAAGCCTCTGTGCCAGATTTTAGAATTAAATTTAAATATCGATAAAGGGTCAAAAGCATCAAAATTAGTATTATAAATTTTTGATTTTATATTTTTATTAATTAAAATTTTTTGTCCCCAATTTTTGTAAGGTATATTATCATCATCTACAGAAGCTATAAGTTTTGCTCCATTTTTTTTAGCATAAACGTATCCTATGTTTCGTCTTTGAATGCAATTCCAACCAATTAACTTTGATAGTCTTGGTGCTATTTTTTTTTGCATATTTGGACTTAGATATGTGATATTTTTCATTTTAAAGTACTTTTCATGAGGAGTTTTTAAATCACCTACAACTACCAAATGCCAATTTTTAATTTTAGAAAATTTTTTAACTGCAAGACTTGGATTAAAAATGGTAGTAGTAACTATAAAATTATTCATTAAAATTAAATACAATATAATAAGATATATTCAAGAAATTTATGAAAATACTTTGGATTACAACATTCAGATCTTTTGGCATATCCAAAAAAAATGATGCTGTTCAAAAAAAATTTTTTAATGGTTTAAGTAAATTGAATAGCAATATAACTTTAAGTGTGACTATATTTAATGAAAAAAATGTAAAGAAAAATATTACTTCCAATAAAATAAAAACTGTTTTTTTTAAAAATAAAAATAAACTACTGCACAATTCAAAATACTCACAAAGTATTTGTATGCAAAATGCTGTGACCCTTTTGGATGAGACTTTTGATTTTGTTATATGGTCAACTGCCGATATTACAATTCCAAAAAACTTTGTTAATAAAATTAATTCTTTTAAAGAAAAAAATATTTTAATGACAGCATTTCCAATTTATTTTGCTGACTCTAAAAATAATGTCAGTTCATATTCATCGAATTGGGGATTAGATTTATTTGTTCTTAAAATAAATTCAAAAAAAAAAATTTTAAAATTTAAGAAAATAATAAATCAATGTCCCAATTATGGTTGGGGATGTTATGAGCATTTTTTTTCCTCTATCTCAGATGCACTAAATATTAGGTATATAAATATTTGTAAAAATCTTATAATTAAAAAATATACAAATGATAGAAAAGCTTTTAATGAAATTAGAGAAAACGAAATTACATCCTGGAAAATAAACCAAAATTATCTCATTAAGTTTTTAAAAAGAAATAACCTAAATAAATTATATGCTACAGGATCTATGTATTATCTTATATACAAATTTTTCAACCTCACTGAGTTAAATTTTCGCTCTGTGATAATTTATATTAAAATAATCTTAAGAATACCATTTAGTATTATTAATTTATTCTCAAATAAATACAAAAGCTCTTGATATGAAAGGACAATGGAAATCTAATCTGTTAATAATATTAATTTCTACTTTAATAGGTCTTGTAATCTTTGAATTTGTTTTAAAAATGTATGGACGTTATAATCATTTATCTGAACAAAAATTAGTTTTATCTGATGCAATTTATGAAAAGCCAAAATCCTCTGTGCTTAAAAATGAGCATCCAGATCTTAAAATCATTATTTTAAATCAATATGATAGTGATGGAATAAGAAATCATGATGAAATTCAAACAAAAGATAAAAAAAACATCTATGGGATATTTGGAGATAGCCATGTTGAAAATATAAATATAAAGAATGAATTCCAGTTTACAACTTTATTAGATAATCATTTCAAGGATCAAAAATTTGTTAATTATGGAGTCGGAGGATATTCGATAGACCAAATATTTATAAGATATTTAACATTTTCAAAACACGATATTAAAAAAGTTTATTATGTTTTTAGTGGTAATGATGCTGGTCCAATTGGTTCTAATAATTTAATTGAATTTACCAACAATGATTATGAATTAATCAAACCAAAATTTAGATTATTGGAAAAAATAATTGGAAAATTAAATATTACTTACTTTTTAATTGATACTTATTATATAATAAGATCTAAAATTTATCTTAAACACACCTTGGTTGATATAGATAATTACCCTAAAAAACTTGCTGAAAAACTTTATTATAAATTTTTATCAGAAAAAGCATCAAATAAAGATCAAATTGATAACGTTGTTATTTTTAATAAAATTTTACAAACTTTTAAAGAAGTTGCAAATAAAAATAACGCAAGTTTTAGTATTATAGTTCTTCCCTCAAAAGAAGAAAATGCTGCTTTTGAGAGATTGGTAAAAAATAAGGAAAATTTTGAAATAATAAATCTTTATAGTTTAAGTAAAGAAATATTAAATGATTTTAATAAAAATTTAAAATTTGAAAACGATAGTCATTTTAATGAATATGGTAATTTAATTATTTTCGAAATAATTAAAAATTTTTTAAGCAACCAAAATATAAATAAGGATTATATTCAACAGCTTGAAATAAAGAAAAAAATCGATGAATTTTATAATTGATTAATTTTTGGACTTTTCAAAATAGAAATAACAGTAAAATAAATTAAAATAGTTAAAAGATTTACCAAAAAAAGACTGAAATAAAACGAGAGAAATACTGGAATTAAAATTAATAATTGTATGAAAAAAATACTTTGATATTTGTTAAATTTTTTCTGAAACAAGTGATGAATATGGCTGTTATCTCCTTTAAATGGATTTTTTTTTAAAAAAAGTCTTTCTGAGAAAAGTCTAAACATATCAAGACCAGGAATTGACATTAACAAAAAAATATTATCTGCAAAATAAATCACATTTTGATTATAGAGTTTTATGATTAGGTATGAAAAAAAAAATCCAATCAATATAGATCCACTATCCCCTAAAAAGCATCTCATTTTTAAGTTTAAATACAGAAAAGAAAAAAAACTTATTAATAATAAAAAAATAAAAAAATTATAGCCAATCAGTACAAAAATAAAAAAAATGAGGAAAATCGAGTAAAACCCGACTTGACCGTCAATACCATCAAACATATTTATAGCATTAATAAATAGTAAAAAACACAAACATGTGAAAAATATATTTATTTTGGAGATATCAATTGGTTTTTGATAAAAAGATAAATGTATTTTATTTATTAAAATACTCTCGTCTAAATAAAGTAAAAAAACTATTACGATTGAAGTAATCAAAAATTTTAATAAATAACTAAGATTAAATTTATCGTCAAATATCCCAATTAAATACATAAAAATACAACCCAAAAAAAATAAAATACAACTTTTTTTATTTTCAAAAAAAATCTGGTTAAAATCTAAAAATTTATTATCGTTAATAAGAAACATTATAATACTGAATAGAAATGGTAATAGTATAAGTGTACCACCCAACAAAGATATTTTATGATGATGTTTTTTTCTTAATTTATCAGGTATGTCGTAAATATTAAAAAATTGAGATAATTTTTTAAAATTGATAATTAAAAAAAAATTGAATAAAGAAAACAGTAATATGAGAGTTATATCAATTTTATTCATTTATAAGTCTTATGTAAATAAATTATCAAATAACGATTTTTTTTAAATAATTTAAAATTCTTTTATTTAATGAATTTAACATTTTATAATTAAGATTAATTTTATAACTTTTATTTTTAATTACTTTTTCTATTTTACTAAAATTTTGGTCATCTATGTTAATATAATGGTTTGAATTATAATTTAAAAACGACAATTTTTTTTGATATTTTTTATCAAATAAAACTTTGGTGCCCATATTTAAAGCATCAATTGTGAAGAGAGAATAAGGATTTTCTGGTGATGAAATAATTAACCTTGTAATTTTAAGAAGTTTTTTGACTTTTGCCCTGCTTATAATTCCAAGATTTTTAAGACCTTTAATATTATTAATTTTATCTCCAACACAGCTTACACTATAACCTTTTTTTAAAAGATATTTTATCAGGTTATTTAATTTAAAGTGTTCTTTTACAGAATAATTTCTATTATAGATTAGTAAATCGATTTTTTTATTTTTAACAGATTTTCCGTTTATTTTTAAATTAGAAAACAAAAGATAATTAAAATTTAGTTTATGATAATCTCTTTTTAGAAACATGCTTGAAAGTAAATCTGTAGAAAAAAGTAAACTTTTAAATCTTTTAAAAATTACAAACATCGATAATCTATAAAAAAATGGGACTAAAATAATTCTTATTAATGCTGAAATATTTTCTATTTTTTTTTTAGGTAAAAAACCTGTTATAGGTCCTATTAATGTTTTTGGGGGTAAAAAATAAAATAATAAGAAATTCCACAATGGAATAAAATTAAGATATAAAACTTTTTTACTTTGTAAATAGTTTATCCACAGATAGAATATACCAAATAAAGGCCAATAATAATTTTCAAACAAAGAAAAATTAATTATTTTTTTTTCATTTTTTTTACTTTTTTTAATTTCACCATTGGAAACAAAATAAGTGTTATCAGGAGTTTTAACAAAAATATTTACTTTTTTAATATTTGAAATGTCCTTTGCAAAATTTCTGGCTAGAATGCCTTCGCCTCTGAATGAAGAAAAATCACAAGCCCATGCAAATATTGTTATTTTTTTCATTTATAGAAATTTACTATTATTTTTTTAAAATATTTTCCGTATAAGATATATTTAACCATATAAGTAGCTGATAATACCAGTCGTTTTAATCTTCTTTTTGTTTCATATCTTAATCTCCAAAGCCATTCTAATCCAAGATAATCAAATAACTTAGGGACTTCTTTTTCATCTCCTGCAGCAATTGCTAAACCTCCGCCTATACAAACAATTTTAAGATTATTATTAATTGTGTGATAGTAAAAAGCAACTTGTTCTTGTTTGGGCGTTGGCAATGTTAAAAATATTAGTTCATTTTCATCAACTGATGGTAAATCACTGATAATAGTTTTGATGTCTCCATAAGGTAGGTTCGAATTTTTTAATTCCAAATCTGAAAATTTTCTGCTTAAAAATTTTTTTGTTTTACCTGTAAGGTTTCCAATTACATGAAGTTTTCGAATATTTTTAGGTTGCTTAATTAGTTCTATCAATTGCCTCCCTGCAATTTTTTTACTTTTTTGGATCATTATTTTGTGGAAGATACCATCTCCCCAAAAAAATAAATTTTTCGAAACTTTTATGTCCCCTTTGTAGAGAAAACTCAATGAAGCTAAATTTAATGCAGAAAGGATATATCCTTTGTCCCATTCAAAATTAATATAATCTCTTATAAGTCTAATATTAACTTTTATTTTTTTTAAATTATAAAAATTTTTCTTAAATAAATATGAAGAAATTATTAAGAAAATGAAAATACCACCTGATATAAACACTCTTTTAAAAATTTTTTTAGGATTAAGAATTAATCGAAACAACCATTCAAATCCATATTTTCTAAAAACCATAGGTGCTCTTTTTTCTAGTCCTGTAAAAAAATTAAATGCAGCACCTATACTTAAAAAATTAACACAATTTAAATTCCTGGAATTAATTTTTACCCATTTTTCTTGTTTAGGGGCTCCTAATCCTACAAATACAATATCTGGATTAAATTCATTTATATTTTGAACTATTTTATGATCGTCAAACTTGAATTTACTACCGAACGGAGGCGATAAAATTGCAATATTTTCTGAGTGAATATTTTTGTATTTCTCACTAATTTTTTTTTTAAGATTTTCTAAATTTGAAATTTCACCTCCAATAAAAAAAAGTTTTATTTGATGAGGATTATTATTTATCTTCTCTAATAACTTCTCAAAAAAATCATAGCCTGTAATACGTAAAGGTTTTGTTTTTTTTTTGTAAAAAATTAAAGATGAAAAATAAACTCCAATACCATCTACAAATATATGTTTACTTTTTAAAACTGATCTCATAAAGGATGAATTTTTTAAAGTTTCTATATAAGAGTGTGTATTAAAAAAAATTAGATGTTTAAAATTTTTATTATCTCTGTTCAATAATTGGTCTAAAACTAAATCTGGATTACTAATTAGCTTAAGATTGTCTATATATTTTTTCATATTTATAATTGTATTTTGTAGAATAAATTAATTTATAAAAAAATTTTCTTGATGTAAATTTTGATATAATAAATTTTATAATCTCTTTAGCTAAACCTTTAATATCTAAATTTTTTTTCATTATTATCGTTTTTAGAGAAGGAAATGTTGATAAACCATCAAGAGAAAAAATAGTTATTGGCAAATATATTTTTTTCAGACCATTTTTTTTAATATTTTCTTTCATCCAATCTCCATCAGCAGTAATTAAATAGTTTTCATCATAAAAAATAATATCATTTTTTTTAACTGGGGATCTCACAAAGGAACTATGGGTAAAAGTATTTTTATCATAAAAATATTTTTTTTTAGGAAAAAATAAAATATTTTTATATTTTAAGATAGTAACAAACTGCCCATTTAGATTTTTTTTTATTTTATTATTTATAATTCTTAGAGAGTTTTTTGAAAAAAAAATATCTCCTGAATTTAAATAAATTGTAAAATTATCATAAGTTAATTTTTCACCAATATTCATAGCATTATATATTGATGAATCTTTCCCAACAATAAATTTTATTTTGTTTGATTTATTTTTTTTTAAAAATTTTTTTTCCAATTTTTTAGCGATAATAAAGTGTTTATATTTTTTAAAACTTTGATTTTTTACTGAGTCTATGGTTTTTTTTAAATCTTTTTTATTACCATCAGAGACACTAATAATATTGATTATTTTCATCTATTAAGAATTATTTTTTAAATAATCTAAATATGTTAATTCTAAAGCAATTTCTAATTTAGTTTTTTTAAAATTAATAATTTTTCTTAATTTTTTTGTGTTTAATAACTTTCTTAATGTCCCATCTGGCATGTTTTTACGAAATAAAATCTTATTTTTAAAACCTATTATTTTACTCAAAATTGTTACTAATTTTTTAATACTTATCTCTTGTGAACTACCTATGTTTAAATGTTTGTTTTTGAAACCATTTAAGTAAAATTTTTTCTTTGATACTCTCAATAATTTTTCTACAACTGATGCCAAATCATCAACAAATAAAAAATCTCTCTTTGCCTTTCCTGTCCCCCAAACTTCTAGAGTTTTATTTTTAATTTTTGCTTCATGGATTTTTCTTATAAGTGCTGGAATGACATGGCTGTCATTAAGATCATAATTGTCTCCATAACCAAATAAATTTGTTGGCATTAAACTTCTATAATCTAAATTATGAGTTTTTTCGTATTGTTTGTTATAAAATTCACACATTTTGAGACCTGCTATTTTAGCAATTGCATATGCTTCATTGGTAGGTTCTAAATCACCAGATAACAACTCCTCCTCTTGTATTGGCTGTTTTGAGTATTTTGGATATATACAACTTGACCCTAAAAAAATTATTTTACGAATATTATTTAAAAAGGCTGAGTGAATTAAATTATTCTGAATTGAAATATTTTCATAATAAAATTCTGCAGGTTTCTCGTTGTTTATTTTTATTCCACCAACTTTTGCGGCACAAATTATAATAATTTTAGGTTTTTTTTTCTTGATAAAATTTTTAACTTTAACAAACTCTGTCAAATTTAATTTTTTTTTATTTACGGTTATTATATTTTTATATTTATTTTTTTTTAAACACTTAACTATTGCACTTCCCACCATACCATTGTGGCCTGCAACAAATATTCTATCTTTTTTGGATATCATTTTTTTTTAATTCAATTTTGGATAAGTATAAATCTTCTTCAACCATTTCTTTCACCATAGATTGAAAAGATATCTTAGGTTTCCATCCTAAAACTCTTTTAGCCAAAGATGAATCGCCTTTTAAATTTTCAACTTCTGTGGGTCTATAATATTTCTTATCTATTTTAATAATAGTTTGATTTAAATTTAAATTTGGAAATCTTTTTTTATCAAAACTTTTTAATATTCCTACTTCTTTTAGACCTTTGTTTTTCCAAATAATTTTTAACTTCAGAGCTTTACATGATATTTCAACAAATTTTCTTACGGTATATTGTTTATTAGTAGATATAACTAAATCATATGGTTTTTTTTGTTGAAGCATAAGCCATTGCATTTTTGCATAATCTCTCGCATGACCCCAGTCCCTTAATGCATCTAAATTACCTAAATACAATGTCTTCTCCAAACCGTAACAAATTTTGCTTAAACCTAAAGTTATTTTTCGAGTTACAAATGTTTCTCCTCTTCTAGGAGACTCATGATTAAATAAAATTCCATTACAGGCGTGAATACCGTATGCTTCTCTATAATTTTTAACAATCCAATAACTGAATAATTTAGATACGGCATATGGTGATCTAGGATAAAATTTTGTTTTTTCGTCCTGAGGAATTTTTTTTGTGTTTCCGTAAAGTTCTGAAGTGGATGCTTGGTAAAATTTTATTTTTTTTGTCATATTGAGTAACCTAATGGCCTCTAATATTCTTAAAGTCCCCAAAGCATTAACATCAGAGGTATATTCTGGAATTTCAAAGCTTACCGAAACATGAGATTGTGCTGCTAAATTATATATTTCATCTGGCTTAATTTTTTGAATTATACTTATGATACTTGAACTGTCTGTTAAATCTCCATAATGAAGAAAAAATCGTTTACCTTTTTTATGAATATCTTCGTAAATATGATCAATTCTGGCCGTATTGTTAATTAAAGATGCTCTTCTTTTAATTCCGTGAACTTCGTAGTTTTTATTTAATAAAAACTCTGCCAAATATGAACCATCCTGTCCAGTTACACCCGTAATTAAAGCTTTTTTTTTTTTCATACAAATTTATTTATAATTTTACATACCAATCTTATATCTTTTTCTGAATGTGAAAATGAAATTGGCAAACTTATAACCGATTTGTGAATTTCTTCTGATATTAAAAAACTTTTATTTATAATTTTTTTTAAAGAATTTTGTTTATGAGGAGCAACAGGATAATGACAGGATACCTCAATTTTATTTCTTTTTAGGTAATTAATTAAATTTTTTCTGTTTTTGTATCTTATAGGATAAATATGATATACGTTTTCTCCATTTTCTGATGGTGCAGGTTTAACCACTTTGTCAGTCAGATGTTTGTCATAAATTTTTGCTAATTTAATTTTGTGTTTATTCATTGAATTAAGTTTTTTTAATTTTTTATTTAAAAAAGCAGCCTGAAAATCATCTAACCTAGAATTAAAACCAATAATTTCAGTAAAATTTTTTTTTTTGAAGCCATAATTTCTAAGATAATTAAGATTTTTAAAAAATTTTTTTTGATTTGTAGTAACAATTCCTCCATCTCCTAACCCACCTAAATTTTTTGTTGGATAAAAGCTAAAACAACCGAATTCACCAAAGGTTCCAGTAAATTTATTCTTATATCTTGATCCATGCGATTGGGCACAGTCCTCTATCAAAAATAATTTATACTTTTTTTTAATATTTATTATTTGATCCATTTGGCAAGATCTCCCATACAAATGTGTAATTAATATTGCTTTAGATTTTTTAGTAATTTTCTTTTCTATTTTATTTGGATCAATTGTGTAAGTATTAATGTCAGGTTCAACTAAAACTGGTTTAAGATTATTTGCCAGAACTGCATTCAATGCTGCAATATATGAACATGATGACATTATAACCTCTGAATTTTTTGGTAAATTTAAACATTTCAATGAAAGAAATAGTGCATCATATCCACTATTAACTCCAACAGCATATTTTGAATTTAAAAAACTTGCAAAATTATGTTCAAAAGTTTTTAAATGTTTACCAAGTATATATGAACCCGAATTCCAAAATGAACTAAAAACTTTTTTAAAATTTGGAACTGTTGCTTCATTAACTTTTTTTAAATTTTCATATCTAATCATAATCTTAATAAGGAGTATCTATATAATCGTTTTTTTTATAATTTTCTGAGCATAATACAAGTAATATACAATTTTTAGAAAAATTTTTCATGAAGTGCCAATCTCTTGGATTAAGCAAAAGGCATTTATTTTTTTTGTTCAAAAGGTATTTTTTTTTTGATTTATTATCATTAACAAATATTTCACAGTAACCGTTAATACATATAAGCGCTTGTGTATTTTTTTTATGTCTATGTTTTCCTCTTATTCCAACAGCGTCGTAAATAAAGTAAACTCTTTTTATTTTAAAATTAATTTCTTTTTCTATTACTGTAAGTGTACCCCTATTATCTTTAAAATTTTTAAGATTTATTATTTTTGCCATTATTTTATTTTTAAAAAATTTTCATTCATCATTAATCTTTTAATTAATCTAAATATAAAAATACCCTCGGTATAATATTTTTCATAAAAATTAGTGTCTTTAAATATTTTATCTTTATTTAATTTTTTTGTTATACTAAGCAATTTCATCAAATAAGGTCTGTAAATTTTTTCCTTTATATTATCTGTAATTCTATAGCCTCCTATATAAATAGTTTTTTTGTTTAAAAGTTTAACACTATGAAAATGATAAAATATTAAATTAAACTTAATTTTATTGTTTAATTTTAAAAATTTTAAATTTTTCAAAGCTTTATATTGTTGAACATTCCAGGGCGCAACACCACCACCTAAATTATTTAAAATATGCACTTTATTGTATTTTTTAGGCCATTTATCTAAATATTTTTGATCTCCAAATTTACCGTTTTCAAATCTATTATAGCACCATTTAATACATTGCTTCCTCCAATCAGAAAGTATTTTTTTTCCTTCTAAATTATTCTTAAAATACATAAACTGAACACAATATATCCCACTTGTATCTGTTTGATCGTACCTTTTAGAGTAATTATGTTTTGATATTATACATGAGGATTTATTTGCCTCATTGATTAAAATTTTAGGATCTCTGTAAAAGAATAAATCTGCATCTAAATATGTACAAGATTTTAATTTAAATTTTTTAAATAAATAAAGAATTGTTGATCCAGTACATGTCCAGAAATACTCAGTTTGCGTTCTTTCTTTTTTTATTTTTTTTAATTTTTGATCTTCGAAATCATTTAATGAAATAACAATAACATTTTTTAATTTTTTTTTTTTAAGAAATTCATATGTCAAGTTATCAAATGCAAAAACAAACAAATTAAAATTTTTTGTGACTTTTTTAAGTGAATAGTACAAACTTAATCCTCTTGATAGGTAACTAAAATTGAATAATGTGCAATAATTCTGCATTATTTTTTTTTTGCCACAACTAAGTTGTCTAAATACATATCGTTATTATTTGGAAAAATAGAAATTATTAAACCAATAAAATTGAAAAATGAAAAAAATATTAAGCTTAAACTTTTTGATAAAAAGTTTTTATTTTCATATAATTTTTTATAAATATAACAATTAAGAAGTTGAGCTATTACAGATAAATCATTTCCAATTTTAACTTGTTCTAAAATTTCAAAATTTTCTTTTTCGAGAATATATTTTAATCCAAAAGAAGTATACCTTGCATAATCATATGGCTGCTCGTGCTCGTCCCAAAAAAAAGGTAGGGTTAAAATAATTAATCCATTTTTTTTTAATACTCTATTTGTTTCTCTCAAAAATTGGTTAGGTTCAAAAACATGTTCCAAAACTTCAGAGCATATCGCTGAGTCAAAAGTTTCGTCCCCAAATGGAAAATTCTTTCCATCGTATGTAAAGTCTGCAGAATTTTTATTTTCATTTTCAATTTCTAAACCAAAATAACTTTTGCAATGTTTAAATAAGTTTTTATAAGGTTTGTTTCCACAACCAATGTCAATTAAATTACCACCTAATTTTGGGGAATATTTTTTATAAAATTTAAATAAATTTCTTCTAGAAAAATAAAATGGATGTACCAGAAATAACCAGTGTGGTTGAAAATTCATAAGTGCTATAAATTTTTTAAAATATTTAATCATAATCAGTTTTCTTATTTCGGAAATAAAGATTGAGGTACTTTAACTGAAAAATTTCAGGCTTAGTAATTTTTTTTTCTTCTAAAATATACTTTTCTTTAAAAAAGTTTAAAAAGGAATTATAACTTAAAATCCAGCTAGGATAAGTTGATTTATAAACATTTTTACTTGGTTTTTGAACATAAATTTCATCAAAAATTTTCTGGCTAAATGGTGTTTTAAGAATAATTATATAATCAGGGTTTAAATTTAACAAATCCTTTAATAACTTTTGATATTTTTCTAAGTATTGCAATGAACTTGAGGCAATTATTATGTCTGGTAAAAAAATGTTTTTATACTCTTCAATATCATTGAAAAAATTTAATTCATTATTTTGAAAATTTTTTTTACCTTCTATAACAAAATTTTTTTGCTCAATTATTGACCAATTGAATTTATTTTTTATTTTATCTTTATACTTAAAATATAGGGATCCTAATGAACCGCCAAAATCTAGTATATTAATTGATTTATTTTTATCTGAATAATTTTTAAAAATTTTTAATAGATATTCATCAATATCAATTTGGTATGAAATTACAGAGTCTCTCTCATAACCTTTTTTTGTATTTTTTACATGCAATGCAGATTTGATTACCTTTTCAAGTATTTCTTTTGAGTCATAACCTACTGAATTAGCCCTAGCTATTGCCCAGTTTTTGTATGGGCCCTTATAATAAATTTTTCTTCTAACAAATTTTTTAATTAAATTAATCATTTTGAAATAATTTATTAAAAAATTTTTTAAAAAGATTATTTTTAGAAATAAAATAATTTTCGAATTCATTCCTTAAATCCATATCTTCTATAATCGGTATATTTTCCAATTTAATAGGGATGTTTCGTAATTTATTGTCATATATTTTACTATTTGAGCTATTTGTTCCACTTCCATCATTTCCAATATTATGGACCAAAGAATGAGGTGGGTACAATGTAAGTTTATTTTTTAAGAATGCACTTGCGTACCATTTGATAGCCCAACTGCTATTTTTATCACTCAAAGTTTTCTTTAGTAATTTAAAATAATTATAACTATTATTGAAATTAAATTTTTTTTCATAATTATTTTTTTTTATTTCACTATACAAATAATTAGAATCATCATTGTATAAATTCCAACCTCTTCTCCATGTCGCCCATCCCCAACAATCAGCTCCTTTTAAAAAGGAAGGTTTTAAAATTTTTTTTTCTAAAGGATAAATATAACCGTGAATTGATATTACATCGCTTTGATGTTCAAAAAATATTAGTGCATCATTCATATATTTTAAAAAAAATTTATCAGTTAGTAAATCGTCCTCCAAAACAATTATTTTGTCATTTTTTTCTAAAATTTGTGAAATACCATTTACTAAATTTTTAGCTAAACCAAAATTTATTTCTCTTTCAATAAGAGTTGTAGATTTAAAATTATTTAAATTTGAGCAATATTTTCTTACACTGTTTACCAACGGTATATCAGCCGATGTTTTGGCACTGTCTGAAAATATATATAAGTCAGATTTATCTGCATATAAATTATTGGATAATGAATTGAGTGTTTTACGAACATGTTCAATTCTATTGTAAACAAATAAAGCTATCGGTGCTAGTTTTGACAATTTACCTCACAATATGTTTAATACATGTTTTTTTAACATGACTGTCATCATAAAAATCAAATTCGGTACAACCTAAATCATCTGGAAAAAATGATCCATAAATATCTAACCCAAATTCCTCTGCAATTTTATTTATTTCGAGATTAGCCTCGTAGATTTTTGGTACAATCCAATCACTTGAAGAAAATACAATTGGATGAAATGGTATAATCAAAATATCTACTTCAATGCCTTTGGATTGTATATATTTTATATTATTAATTAAACTTTTTTTTGGTGCATCTTCAAAGTTCAATTCATTGAAACCCCATCTTGCATTTTCAACTTTGCGTACATGCTCTCCCTTTCTATTTTTATATTCTCCTGTAAATTCATATGAACCATCAATATTAACTTTTATATTATTAAAATTTGAATTTTTTTCTGAATTGAAAATAATATTATAAAAATAATATAAATTTTTTTTTAATAATTTTTTATCGTATAGAATTTTTAATTTTTCTCTCAAATTATCAAAAAAAAATTTTTTTTCTAAAATTTCTTTATCATTCATTTTAATAAATACACTCTCGAATTTTTTCCATCTTAATTGATAGTCTGAATTATATTTAAATGTATAAGGACCCACTCCTAAAAATATTTTTTTAATTTTTTTTTCTCTTATAGTTGTAAAATAAGTATTTATTAAAATATCCTCTAATGAACCTCCTGGTAAACTTAGATTTGTGTTTTTTTTACATTTTGGATCAAGTTTATTAATATCCTCTGAACTAATTATAATATGCTGACTTGAACCAAAAAGAAAACAATCATCAAATTTTGAAAAAAGTGCTAAAGCTCTTTTCATATCTCTGTGCGTAACATTAATCATTTTTGATTTTCCAATATTTATATTTTTTGATATTTGCCTAAGTTCTCTTTGCATCAAATTTTTTTTTGAAAATATATTTTCGTAATCAACTAAGTAATTAAAAATACCAATTGAAGAAAAAGATGAAAAAATAATAATTAAAAAAAATATTGAAAATTTTTTATCTTTTAATTTCATCAGAATTGAAAATAAATAAATTTGTATGAACTAGTAAGATTTATTAAATTAAGAACGAATAAAATTGACATCGCAATTAGATAACTAAATTGTCCATTAAATTTTTTTTGTAATTGATTTGTATTTTTAAATAAAAATATTATTATTCCTGATAAAATCAAATAATAAAACAAAAAGCTATCTGTTCCTAAATTATATAAATATGTTCCAAACTCTATATTTTTATTAACACTAGAACCAATTAATGTTTCAAGACTGCCTGGTAAAACTATTTTATTTAACCCTAGCATCGATTTTATAATAGCAATTGATTGACTTATATTTTCAGATCGGAAAAAAATTAAAGTAAAATTTACATAATTCAAAGTTATGAACCATGAAATAAAATAACTGAATTTGATACTTATCCTATTAAATAAGTGGTTAATGACAAGTCCTATCCCATGTAAAGCACCAAAAATTACAAATCCCCAAGTCGCTCCATGCCATAATCCCGCAATAGTCATTGTTATAAAAGTAACAACCATTGCTGCTTTAAATGAAAATAGATTTATTTTCATAACTAAAGGGGTGTATATATAGGATGTAATAAACCTTGTTAAAGTTATATGCCAGTTCTGCCAAAACAAAATCAGATTTCTTTGTTTGAGCGGACTATTAAAATTGATAGGTAGTTTAATATTAAACAAAAGTGCCAAACCAATCGCCATATCTGCATAACCACTTATGTCGAAATATAGCTGAAATAAGTATGCAAAAGTTAATATCCAACTTTCAATCAAATTAATTTCTAAATAGTTTAAATATCCTACATCAACATAAACTCCAATAGGATCAGCTATTAATACTTTTTTTGATAGTCCAATTATAAAAATCAATACTCCTAAGTTGAAATTTTTATAATTAAAAAAGAAATTAGAGTTTTTATTTAGCTGGTTTCTTACTTCTCTAAACAAAACAATTGGGCCAGCAATTAATTGGGGAAAGAAAGTAACAAAAAAAACATAATCTATAAAAGATCTATTTTTGTTTATGCCTTGCTTTGTGTCAACTATATAGGCAATTTGTTGAAGGGTAAAAAAACTTATAGCTAATGGCAAAGTGATCTTAAAATAGTTTAGATTATTATCTAAAAAGAAATTTAAATTAAATATCAAAAAATCGACATACTTAAAAAAAAATAAAATACAAATATTAAAAATTATTGCAGAAAAAAAAAAGTTGATATTATTTATATTCTCTTTAATTTTTTTTGAAAATAGATAATTTACTCCAATTGAAAATAAAATTAAAAATATATATTCTATTTTCCAATAAGCATAAAAAAATAAACTACTTAATATTAAGAAAATTTTTAAATACTCCTTTTTGAAATTTTTAAAAATAACAAAATATATTATTAAAACAAGAGGTAGGAAAATTAAAATGAAACTAAAACTATTAAAATACATTAAATTAATTAATTTTGGATTTAATTAACTTTTTTAAATTTTTTATATTATTAATTTCATCAAATTCACTTAAAGCAAACTTAATATTAAATTCCTTTTCGATACTTAAGACAATTTTGATGTGATTTAGACTATCCCATTTTTTAACATTTTTATTATTAGAATTAAGCGTGATTTTAGTTTTAATAATTTTTAAAAAAACTTTTTCAATTTTTTTTTGTATTAATGAATTATCCATATTTTTTTATATCATCAATTTTTATTTTATAATTACCATTTTTGTTTAATTTTAATCCAAAATTACTTAAAAAATTGATTAAGTATTGATTTCTGCCTGAATTAATAAAATTAAAACTTATATTATCTAAATTATTATTATTTGCTAATTTATATATTTCTTTTAATAAATAAAATTCAATCTTTCTAGAAAAAACTCTACAACTTAAAACCCAATTTAGGATTTCCAGTTGATTTTTTTTTATATTTAAATCAAATGCCAATGCTGAGATAATTCCATAATTTTGAAATTTATCTCTAAAATTCAATGCTTTAAATTTTTTTGAATTGTCTAACAAAAATCTTTTATTAAAAATGTTATTATTAAGTTTAAATTGATTAGTTTTTGAAAATAACTGTAGAACTCTTTCAATATTATTTTTATCAATGTTTCTCAACGACATTTGAGGTTTTAAACTTTTTAAAAAAACATCTATATTTTGAACTTTTTTAAGATCTTCTTGAATTTGTCCTATAACTCTATAACTCTGTAATCTCGATTTATCCTCATTTGTAATCGATAAGAAATAAAATAATGATTTTTGATTTAACAATTGAACAAATTCATATGGATCTTTGCTCATATTTATTACTGTAACTTCTTTATGAGTTTTTTCTACAAGTTCGCACTCCACTTTATTATCATCTATAAATACAAATGAGTTTAAATTTAAATTTAATTGTTGGGATATAGTTTTTATGTTAGTGGCCTTATCTAAATAATTTGCTTTAAATATGATTACATCTGAGAGTTTTAGTTCCATATTTTTATTTTTTTTAAAAACTTCTTTAGCTATTTTTTCATCATTCTTTGATACAACGCATAATAAAATTCCATTATCCACTAAAGATTTTAAATATCTCTGAAATAAAACAAAGGACTGCCCCTCTACAGTGTCTCCACCTAGTTTTATGTTTTTCCATCCATCATCTCCTACAACGCCGCCCCAAATAGTATTATCCAGATCTACAACAACAACTTTTTTTGATTTACCCAGTATGCCATTTATGTGACTTGAAACTTCATTGGCTAAATATTTCATAAATTCCATACTTAATGGTTGTTTAATTAGTGAGTCTAATCTGTAATTAAAAGATGATGTAATATCATATTTTTTGGATATGAATTCTAAATCAATTAATGTTACATTTGTTGGAGCATTTTTTATTAAATAATGATTTAAAAGATTTATGTAATTATTTGAACCTTTAATATTAACGCTATCATTTAATCCCAAATTCGGAAAAGATGCCTGATTAAAAAGAGATTGTATTAAAGGCTTTTTTATTTTTTTCCATACATTAATAAACTTATTTCCATCAGCTATGATTTTTTTTTGAATTTGATTTTTACTTAGGTCTCTTAATGAAAAATCTAAAATAGATGAGTCTGGTAATAATATATAAAAGTCACATTTTTCAGACCAAAATTTTGATTTATTATCATTAATATTAAAAATTAAATCTCCGTAAATCTGATTATTGATTTTTAAATCAATATCCTTATTTGCTAGAAAAATTTTTAAAAATTCTACAAAATAATTACTAGTATATGATGAACTAAGATTTATTTTTGTTACATGTTTTAATTTATTTAGTTTTTTTATATTTACTGACAAAACCTCTTCATAGTCATATGAAAATAAATTTTTATCGTAAATATCAATAGTTTTTTTTTTCATTATTTCTCAATCAACTCAATAATAAATCCTAATTTTGTTAAAAAAAATACTACTTTTTTATTTCTAAAGGCCTTTGCATTTTTTGGTTGAGAGATTTGTAAATTACCTTGTGAATTCATAGACTTAATAATTTTTTTAAACTTATTTGTTTTATAAGCAATATGATTAATAATATTTACATTTTTTTTTAATGTATTGTCTACTGGATTATTTTTACCCAAACCTGATATCAACTCATAACAAATATTCTTTTTGTCATAAAGAAATTGTATTTTAACTTTCAAATTTTCATCTTTAATTATTTTAGATTTTTTCTTAATAACTAATGTTTTTTCAAAATATTTTCTTCCTGAAGGAATTGAATGGACAAATATACCAATATGATCAAATATCATTTTTCAATCAAAATTTTGAGCACAAATTATTTTACATCTATTATTTATAAATTACTATAATCCTTCGACTAAAGAGTTTATTTTGATTAAGTTTGCTAAAATAATCAATAATTTCAACATCATAGTCTAAATCAGAAAAATATTTTCTAAAATTGTCAACATAGATATTATTAACATCTTCAATAATATAAACTCCATCTTTCTTAAGATATTCAATAGAATTTTCAAAAAAATTAATATTTCCTTTATAATCATGAATTCCATCATCTATTATTATATCAAAATTTTTTCTATTTATATCGCGCCACATTTTTTTTATACTTTCAGAAGAATACTGGTCTACGAAATATGTTTTGATACGATCTTCATTAAAAAGTATTCTTTTATCAACATCTGCACCAAAAATTTCAGCATTAGGAAAGTAAGCTTTCCACATATATAGTGAAGCACCTGGCTTACCATTCGATCCCATATTAGATGGTATATCCAAATTATTTGAACCAAGACCTACTTCAAAAACTAACTTGTAATCATTTCTCTTCTTTGAAAATAATTTTTGATAAAGAGGCGTGTAATTGTTCAAAATTTCTCTTTTTGAAATATTTTTATTAATATTCCCTCCTTTGTCAGTACCAAATTTATCTGCAAGTTTATCTAAAGAGTCATTTTTAGTTATTAACTCAGTGTTAAAGATATAATTATCTTTGTTACGAAAATAAAAATAAAATTTTCTATTTAATAATGGGTAATAAAGAATTTCTCTTAATAAGAAATAAATTTTTCTAACAAAAGTTCTAATCATTCTTATTAAATTTATTTTTTCTATGGTATTGTAATTTATTAATTATCTTAACTTTTATTTAATTAAACAAGTAAGATATATATCTTTTTTTTGGTATAATTAATAATAGAATATAGTGGACTATAGAATAACCTGAAAAATGTAAAAACTAACTATGTTTCAATTTATTAAAAAAGAAAAAAATAATTTGATTATAGCTTTAATGTCTCTGGCAATTATTAGTTCACTTGGTATTGAGGCAGGTCAATTCAGAGATTTGAATAGTTTTATTTACTTTAACATTACACTAAATGTGGATGATAAAAATTTTCTCATTCCAATTTTTAAAGCTGTAATTAATTTTGGACGTATATTCTCTCCTTTGGTTTGTTTAATATTTTTATTTTTTTATTTTTTTAAAAATTTTAAAGAAATTAAAAATCATTTTAATTTATCTATTTTAATTTTTTTAGCTTACCCTATATTCAGTATAGTTGGATTTTTAGTTAATATGGATTTGTATTATTACGAGTCATATTACGAAAATTTATGGAGGAATACATATTTATCTCTTCAAAGTATTACACTTTTTTTACTAATGTTATTATTATTAAGTTTACCACAAAAAAATTTTGAAAATTATTTAAAATTGATATTTTTGGTTTTAATAATTGTTTATTCATATTTCTCTTTTTTAAATGTAAATAATTATCTTTTAGAAATTCCTAACTTAAACTTGTATGCAACTAACTATAATGTAAATGCTATATTGATGGGCTATGAGGTCCCAAGATCATCAGGTATAGCAAGAGTTTATTTAATTTTAATAATTTCTATTTTAATTTTACTTTTTAATTTAAATAATAAAATAAAATTAAATTTAGTTTATTTTATAATTTTGCCTCTAATAATATGTTTACTATTTTTGTTAAACTCTAGAATTGCAATTTTATCTTTTTTTTTAATGTTTTTTATAATTTTTATTTTAGGTCAAAGAAATTTTATTTATAAATTATTAATAACTATTTTAATTTCATTACTATCATATAACTTATTTGTGATAATACCAAAAACTAAAAACATATTATTTTATAATACTCAAATTAATAAATATTTGTCAGATTGTAATATAAAATTAAGAAAAGAAAATTTAACTATGGCACTTAAGCAAAGTATGTATAAAAATTATATTCAATATAAAGATGATGTTAAATGTAACAACAAACTTTTATTAAAAGTAGAAAAGGACTATCCAACTTTATTTATGAACAATAGAGATTTTTATTTAAACAATATATTTGAAGTCAAAATAGATAAAAAATTCAATATAATAAAATTCTTATTTTTCCAATTAGATGAAATGGGCGAGGGTCGAGTAAGTTCTGCTCAAAAAAAAAATGTTTATTTGGAAAGTAAAAATTATGAAACTGAATATAAAAATATTATTAATAATCTAAGCACTGAGAATATAGATTTAAACAGTAGGGATATAAATAAACTTAAACTTCAAAATAAAGATTTTAATTATAATAAAGAATTGAAATTACTTGATAGAAATAGTTCTATTTATAAATATATCGACATATTTTCTCAATCTACAGAAAAATTATCGTCAAAACCGATTGGTTTGGCAAGACAACAAAAATCTATATTAGATAGATTAATTTTAAATAAAAATTTAACAGACAGTGAAAGATTAATTGTACTTATAAAACTTAAAAAAATTAATGAGGTTATTAGGTTCACAAACACGCTTATAAATTGTCCATATTTAGAATCAAAAATAAATAATTTATTAACAGGTAGATTATGCCACTGGTACACCTTGTTGAATGAAACAGGGATTATAGTATTAGGAAACGGGCCAAAGTTTGATAGAAATGTTGTAAAGTGGGGTGCATCAAGCGCACTCATTTACTCATATGTCACCAGTGGAATTTTTGGGTTAATTTTTTATATATATATAAGTATAAAATTTTTATTCTTCAGTTTTGAATTCATAAAATTTAGATTTTTTAAGAAATCTTTTAAAACACCAATAATAAAGCAAATATTTTATATGATATTATTTTTTTTACTTTTGAGATCAATTTTAGAAGGAAGTTTTGCTTATTTTGGAATTGATCAATTAATTTTTATTTCGATTTTTATTTATTATGAAAAATATATATATAAAAACATAGCGGATAATCAAAATTAATCAAAATGTTGATTTTTAAATAAATTTTTTTCATTTATGAAATCAAATAAAAAAATAAAGACATTCTATGAATTAGAAAAAAATATTGGAAAAATTATAAATGTTTTTATTAAGAAAAATCATGAAAATTTATTATTAAATTTAAATAATATTTTTTTACAAAAAGCTGTTGAAAAATATCTTTATTATCGTATTCATACATCAGAGGTTTTTTTTAAGTTATATGATGATATTTTAAATAATAAGTTAGAAAAAAAATATAAGCTTGAGTGTTACGAACTCAAACTTCTTGCAGATGAACTACTTAAATATTACAACAAAAAAAAATTAAAATTATCATATAAACAAAATTATCTATATAAATTCATATACTTAATCAAATATTTTTTATTAATATCTTTTCTTTTTGTCTTTAAGTTTGAAAAAGAAAAAAATAAAAGTATTTATGTTTTACTAAACCACTATAAATTTAAAAATAAATTTAAATTTATATTAAAAAATATTAATGAAAAAAAATATATTTATCATTTTAGTCAAATTGTAAATAGTATAATAAAAGCAAAAAAAAAAATTAATTTCAAATTAGTATATAAAAAAATTTTTTACCAAAGGAAATTTTTTTTTATGCATAACATTTATACATCGGCTATGATTTATGACACAATATTATCTATTAAAAATCCCTATTTTGTTTTATTTTTTGAAGGTGATGCATCTGACCATGAAATTGCATCAGCAGTTGCTAATAAAAAAAATATAAAATCAATATGTGTACAATGGGGTTCATTTATGACTAGAGCTCCAAAAAATAGCTTAAGAAATGGTGGATTTAAAGATTTTTTGGTTTGGAGCGAGAGATATAAAAAAGATTTTTTAAAATACAATAGAAATTCTAAAATTATTCCTAAAGGTAACTGTTTTATTGAGAAAAAAATGAAAAGTAAAAATAAAGTGCTTTTTTTATTACCTCAAGTTTGTCCAGAAACATCAATGGAACAAATTAAAACTTTTACCCATATAATAAATTGGTTTTCAAAAAAATATCCTGGTGAGGGAATAATTAGATCACATCCTTATAAAAATGAGTTAAGCAATGAAAAATATGATCTACAAATATCTAATTGTGTTTTTCATAACGCAAGTAAAATCTCAATAAATAAAAGCTTGTCTGAATCGTATTTGATAATTACTTGTGGATCCAGTTTGATTTTTGAAGCTGGAAAATTGGGAGTTATTCCACTTTTAATTTTTGATAAAGACAATACAATTTGGACTGAAAACATTAAAAAACTTAATAAAAGTTATGATATTAAATTATTAGAGAATCATAATTTAAATAAAATAAAAGACAAAATTAAATTAATAAGAAACAATTTAAAAATAAGGAAAGAATTAAAAAGAAAAGTTTCTTCTAATTTTTCAAAAGAGATATCTGATATAGGAAATAAATCTTTAAAAAATTATACATTATATTTTAATGATATAATTAATGAAGTTAAAAAAAAATATTAATTATAATTTAATTTAAAAATTTTTTATCTTTAGAAAGTGACTCCTGCCACCCTATACTTCTATAAATTTTTTTTTGATATAAAGTTAATTTTGGATTTTTATCTATAAAACGAATAATCTGGGTCATGCTAATGTTGATTATTTCATCTCCAAAATAATCGATCATTGAACAAATTAATTTAAAATCATCAGGATAATCAACTGTATATCTATATTTTGAAAGGTCTTTTTTTTCGTTATATTTTTTAATTTTAAATTTATTTGTTTTCCACATATAAAAGGTAACATGCTCTCTTTCAGATGGTAAAGATGAATTTTCGAATGCATTTTTTAATGTTTTAAAACTGAAAATTTCAATATCTGATCCATCTGGAAATTTACAAGGATGAGGAACAGTGTTTGCGTAAAAATCTATTTTAAGTTTTTTATAATTTTTAATCATTTTTCTCAGGGTATTAATGTCTATTAATGGACAATCTGAAGTTAATCTTATAATATTTTTTAATTTAAATTTCTTTGCAGTTTTATAGTATCTGGACAACACATCACTTTCAGAGCCTCTAAAATATAAAATTTTATTTTTTTTGCAAAAATTTACGATTCTATTGTCTTTTTTTTTTGTGGTAGTTGTTACAATTATCCTGTTGATTAAATTTAATTTTTTTACTCTCTTGATTAAGATATCTAATATACTAAATTTTTTGTAAATTTTTAATACCTTTCCCTGCATTCTGTTAGAACCCATTCTAGCCTGTATAACTACATCAAATTTCATATTTCTAATTGAATATTATTTATTTTAACAAATTTTATATCTAGTATAACATCAACACACTAGTTATGATGTTTAATAAATTAAAATTAATTTTAAAAGATTTAAGAAAATCAAATAAAATAAAATGTATTTTTATTGGTAATACAGTAAAAAAAGAAAGTTCTAGCTTTAATATTTCATTTATAAGAGAAAGTAGTAAATTTATTTACTCATCTATAATTATTTACAACGATTCTTATGCAAAAAAAATTTGTAATTATATAGATGGTAAAGTGGATTATGTTTTCGTAGATTCAGAAAAAAAAACCATTTCCAAAAACTACAAAAATTTAGTAAATTTAGAGAAAAGTGTAAAAACAAATATCAAAAAAACTAAAGTATTCACATATAAAGGAAATGATCTTACCGTTCAGGCTGCAGAAACATTTTTAAACAGTTTTTATTTAAATGATGTAAGAGGTGTCGGAGGAAAGAAGGTTTTGATAATTGGTTCTGGAAACATTGGTTTTAAAATTGGTTTAAAATTAACCGAAAATGGTTCAAAAGTTTATCTTAATAGAAAAAATAAAAGAAAATTAAAAAACATAGTTAAAACTATTAATATTGTTAAACCTATCGGCACTTCTTCAACTGCTAAAGAGATAAGTAATTATAGTAAAATATTAAATGAGATTGACATATTAATAGGGGCAACAAGTGGCTTGCCAGCTATCACAAAACAAGATGTATTAAAATTTAAAAAAAAACTTCTTATTTTGGACATTGGGAAAGGAATTTTTTTTAAAGACGCACTAAAATTTGCTATTTCAAAAAAAATTGTTGTGTACAGATTAGATGTTACACCTGCATATAATTCTTATTTAGAGAATATTTTATCAACAAAAAAATTAAATTATGAAAATAATTCGAGAATAGTAAAGATTAAAGGATTTATGGCGGCAAAGAAAGGAATTTTAACTGAAAAAAATACACTAATAGTAGATAATTTAAGAAAACCAAAAAAATTATATGGAGTGTCAGATGGATTTGGTAGTTTTAAAAAAATAAATTTAAAAACATTTATTAATTTGAAAAATAAAATTATAAAAAAATGATGAATAAAAAAGCAATAATTTTAGGTGCAGGTCCAGCTGGATTAGTAACGGGTTGGCTACTATCAAAAAGTGGATGGATTGTAGAAATTTATGAAAAAAATAAAGTTGTTGGTGGAATGTGCAGATCTTGGAAATGGAAAAATAATATTTTAGATACTGGACCACATATTTTTCATACACCTGATAAAAATATGTGGAATTTTTGGAATAAAAACTTTGGACATCTATTAATAAAAGGGGAATTCTGGGCAAAAAATACTTATGGTGATGATTTTGAAAATTTATATGACTATCCACTATCATATCAATCAATTAAAAAATTTGAGAAAAGTAAAAGAGATAAAATTTATCAGGAGTTAAAAAATTTAAAAAGAAATAGAAATAAAAAAACAAAGAATTTTCATGAACATGTTTTAAATCAAGTTGGCACAACATTAACAAATATGTTTTTTAAGGATTATCCAGAAAAAGTTTGGGGTGTAAGTACATTAAAAATGACCTCTGAGTGGGCACCAAAAAGAATTAAATTCGAAGATAAAATTCTGCCTTTTTTTAGTGGGGAATATGCAGCTGTAGGAAAATATGGTACAGGGAGTGTTTACGAATTTTTAAAAAGAAAAATTTTAAAAAAAGGGGGTAAAATTTTTTTAAATCAAGAAATTGTAAATTTTTCAAAAAAAAAATTTGAAATTAATAATATTCACTTTAAAAACAAAAAGAATTTACCTGTCAAAAAAGATAGTATAATTATTTCAACACTTCCGATTACTTTTACTGCAAGGTTGTTAGGATATAAATCAAATTTAAAATTCAGAGGCGTAAGAACAGTATATGTCTTAATCAAAAAAAGAAAAGTATTACCAAAAAAAAGTCATTGGATTTACTATTCATCAAAAGACATTATTTTTAATCGTGTTTCTGAGCATAAAAAAATGACAAAATTTGTCTCACCAGAAAATCAAACATGCTTAAGTGTAGAAATAGCATATTCTAAAAAAGATAAAATTGACAAAATAAACTTTAATAATATAAAAAAAATAGTAAAAAACGATTTAATTAAAACTGGTCTAGTAACAAAAAAAGAGATTATAGATTTTGCAGAGAATAAAGAAGATTTTGTTTATCCTGTTCAATTTTCAAATTATAAATATGAACTTTCTGAAGTTAATGCTAAGATTTCAAAATATAAAAAAATTTATTCATTAGGAACTGGTGGTGAATTTAATTATGCTGATAGCCAAATATTATTTCATAAATCTATGGATTTAGTAGATACATTGAATAAAAAAGACTCAGTTTTAAACCAAGTTAGGAAAAAAGATTATACAATGAATTTAAATGCTAAAGTTAAACTAGGTAAATACTTGGTAGGTGATGAATGTCCTGTATATATAATTGCTGAAGCTGGATTAAATCACAACGGTGACTTAAGTATTGCAAAAAAATTAATAGATGAGGCAAAAAAAGCAGGATGCAATGCTATTAAATTTCAGACATATGAAGCAAAAAGTCGAGTTTCAAAAAAAGTAAAGGCTGCAAATTATTTTGAAGAGGCAGATGGTTTGCAAGAAAATACTTATGACATGTTTAAAAGATTAAGCTTAAATTTCAAAGATACAAAAAAAATATTTGATCATGCAAAAAAAAGAAATATAGAAATTTTTTCTACTCCTTTTGATTTAAAAAGTGTTGATTATCTTGAAAAACTGAATGTAAAGTTTTACAAGATTGCATCTGTTGATCTTGTAAACTTACCACTTTTAGAAAAAGTTGCTAAAACTAAAAAGCCTGTAATTTTATCAACTGGGATGTCTAATTTAGCAAATATCGAAGATGCAGTAGAAGTTTTTAAAAAAAATGACAACAAAAATTTAATTTTGTTGCATTGTCTTTCAGCTTATCCTGCAAATAAAAATGAAATGAATTTAAAAGCAATTCTAACTTTAAAAAAAAATTTCAATGTGCCAGTAGGTCTATCAGATCATTATCCATCTGAGGAAATATCGCTAATGTCAATTGGTCTTGGGGCAAATATTATTGAAAGACATTTTACCTTAAGCAAAAGTTTTGAAGGCCCAGATCACATTTTGTCAAGTGAACCGTCTGAAATGAAAAAACTTGTAGATTTTGCTAGAAATTCTAATCATATATTAGGTGACGGCATGAAGATCATACAACAAAGCGAATACCCTACAATAAATTCTCAAAGAAAAAGTTTATATGCTTCAAAAGATATCCAAGTTGGTGAAAAAATAACCCCTAAAAATCTTACAATAAAAGGTCCGGGTGGAGGAATTCTACCCAAATATATGGATATTGTTATTAATCGGAAAACAAAGAAAAAAATTTTAGAAGATCATCCAATTACTTGGGAAGATATTTAATTTTAAAAGTTATGTATAAAAGGACAGTCCCACTTGGTAATATTCATCAAAAAACTATTGATATTTTACCAACAGAAAATGAAAAAAAATCATACCTAGAATATAGAAATCAATTTGATGACGCAGCAAATTTTAAAAAAATACAAAAATATCCAATTCATCTGGACATAGAGCTGGATAATGTTTGCAATTATGCGTGTACATTTTGTCCAATAGGTCAACCTGAAAATGAATTAAATAACTACTATAAAGATATAAAAAGACTTGATTCTGATAAAGTATATGAAATTTTAGATGAAGCAAAACAAATTGGTGTAAAATCCCTTCAATTTAATTTAGTTAATGAGCCTCTTGCAAATAAAAGTATTTTTAAAGTATTAGATTATGCCACCAATTTAAAGTTTAATGATATATTTTTTATTTCAAATGGTTATCTACTAAACGAAAAAAATTCTGAGAAAATATTAAATTCTGGATTAACAAAAATAATGTTTTCTTTAGATGCTTTCAGTCCCGAAACTTACAAGGAAAGAAAGTTAAAAAACAAAAAACCGGCAAATTATGAAAAAGTAATTAAGAATATATTAGCTTTTTTAGAATTAAAAAAAAAACTTAATAAAAAATTTCCTCTTACAAGAGTTAGTTTTATAATTATGGACAATAATAAACATGAAGTAGATAATTTTAAAAAATTTTGGAAAAATAAAGTTGATGCAATACATTTTCAGAAACTAACAGATTATTCTGATAGTAATATAATTGCTGAAAGTGTAACAGACTCTCAATGTAACATGCCGATGTTCAGATTATCTATAAAATCAGATGGAAATGTTAAACCTTGCTGTGTTGGATATGGTGAGTATATAAATATAGGAAATATTTACAAAGATAGTTTGTATAATATTTGGAACTCAGATTTTATGAGAGATTTTCAAAATATGCACATTGGAAAAAAAGCAGAGAATAATGAACATTGTAAGAAATGTTTAAAAAATAGCAGCAATGTTTAATCCAGCAAAATTAAGTTCCAAATATATTAATAAAGTTTTATCTAATGGATTTAGAACATCTAGTAATAAAAGTTTTAATATTGCTCTTATAAATGAATTTTGTAAAAAAATTAATGTTAAGTATGGAGTTACTTTAAGCAGCGGAACGTCTGCATTACATGTAGCTTTATTAGCATTGAACTTAAAAAAAAATGATGAGGTTATTATGCCCTCAATTACAATGTCAGCTGTTGCTTATGCTATTATTCTTGCAGGTGGTAAACCTATTTTTGCTGATGTTGAAAAAGACACATTAAATATTGATCCAAAATCAGTTGAGTCAAAAATCAATAAGAAAACTAAAGCTATTATTAGTGTAGCATTATTTGGATTACCACCAAATTATACAGAATTAAAAAAAGTTATTTCCAAAAATAAAAATAAAATTTTTTTGATAGAAGATAATGCAGAATGTGTGTTTGCAATGCATAATGGAAAATATGCTGGAAGTTTCGGTGATATGTCTACATTTAGTTTTCAATCAAGCAAAACTTTAACATGTGGTGAAGGTGGAATTTTATTAACTAATAACAAAAAATTATACTTAACTTGTAAAATGAAATCAAATTTAGGCTATTATATAAATAATCACAATTACAAAAAAAATAGATTAAATCTTCAGAGAACAAACTTTAGAAGACATGAAATACTTGGATTTAATTACCGTTTATCGGAATTGGGGGCAGCGGCTGTATATGGTCAAATAAAAAAATCAACAAAAATAATAAGATATAGGTTACAAGTAGGCAAAAATTTTAAAAAAATTATTAACAATTACGCTTTTGTAACTACTCAAAAAATACCAAAGAGAACAAATCATTCATATTGGGCATTTCCATTAATTTTTAAAAAAAAAAATTATTACGAATTATTTACAAAATTATTTAATAAAAATGGTGGAGACTTTTATTATGGCTGTTGGATGCTACCATATAAAGAAAAATTTTATAAAGATCTTAAATTTTATAAACCAAAATGTAAAAATGCAGAAAGTATACAAGAAAGAACAATTCAATTAAAAACAAATTATTACAATCATAGAGAATTAAAAAAGCAAATTAAAATATTAGACAAAACATTAAAACAAATAGAAACGAAATATAATGCTAGATAAAATTTTTAATTTTAAAAACAAAATAGTTTTGATCACTGGATGTAACGGACAAATTGGTAAAAAAGTCAGCGAATTATTTTTAAATTTAGGCGCTAAAGTGTATGGACTTGATTTATATAATAATAAAATTCAGGATAAAAACTTTTTTTATATTAAAATTGATATTACAAAAAATAAAATTTTAAAAAAAAAAATAGATGAAATTTTTAAAAAAGAAAAAAAAATTGATATATTAATAAACAATGCAGCAACATCAATCTTCAGTGGAATTGAAAAAAGAAAAGATGATGAGTTATCAAAAGTTTATGATCTAAATGTAAAGAGTGTAATAAATATAATCAAATATTTTTATATTAATTATAAAAAATATAATATGAAAAAAGCGTCAATAATAAACTTTGCTTCAATTTACGGTTTTTTAAGTCCAGATTTCAGAATTTATAAAAATGGGAATAGATTTAGTGCTGAAATATATGGAGCATCAAAAGCTTCTATCATACAAATTACAAAATATTTTGCGGTTCTCTTTGCAAAAAAAAATATTAGAGTTAACTCGATATCACCTGGTGGTATATTAAACAAAAAACTTCAATCAAAACAATTTATAAAAAACTATTCTGCAAGAGTTCCTATGAATAGAATGGCAAATGTAGAAGACCTATTTACTGCAATCTTATATCTCGCAAGTGATTTTTCAAGATATGGTACAGGACAAAATATTATTATTGATGGTGGATTATCAGTCAAATAATATTTAGGAGTTTTTAATTCAGTGCTGTTAAATAATTTGAAAATAGGTCTGGATACTTTGGTTTAGATAAATTGAAATTTTTTTCATTTCTAGTTTTTTATGAAAAACATTTTATATAATATTTTTAATCTATGGAAACTCTTAAAATTTGAAAAGCTTCTGCAAATTTATATCCAGATTGTCCTCCACGAATTCTAGACAACGAGCGAATAGTTTCAACATTTCTTGAACTTGGGCTATTCAAAATTTGTGATTTATAGATTTTTAAAGCTTTAATTTTAAGGTCTATAAATTTTGAAATATCCACAAACAAAGAAGGTTTAAAAGTATCTTTTACTAAAATTAGTCCTTGATCAGTTTCTGATGGTGTTTCCATCAAAAAAATATTTTTGATATAATTATATCTAAATGGTTTCATTAAATATCTCATATTTTGAAAAACTTCTCTATGATCTGAATGAGCATCATTGTAATGATTCATTATTATTGTATCTGGTTTAATTCGACTTATGATTTTTTTTGTATCATTTATAAATCTTGTTTTATCTATTTTGTACAATTGAGAAGCTGGATACTTTAATTCATAAACTTTATCGAAGTTATAAAATTTTTTAACCTTTTTAATTTCATTATATCTATTTAATAATTTTTTTTTATTAAAAACATATCCTGATGGATCTGAAATAACTAAAAGATAGATTTTTTTTCCCAATTTTTTAAGTTTTTGAATTGTACCTCCACAGCCATATGTTTCATCATCATAATGAGTAGCTAATATTAATATTTTATCTAATTTCATTGATATAACTTTTTATTTTATTCTCAATTTTATCATAAAAAAATTTAAAATAAAATTTATATGCAGAAAAAAATTTTTTTTTCTTCTCAATATTTTTAAGATAGATGTACATTTCTTCCTCTTTTGAATAACTATATTTTTTTAAGCTTGAAAACCACTTTAAAAGAGATTCGTCATTATTAAAAAAAGTATAATCTATGTCATATCCATGACATGCTAATCTTTTTACTAAATTATTTAATTGCCATCCATTATTCATTTTATAGAAAGATTTGTCTTTTATATTAGATACTTTACCAATTAAATTGATTAAATTTTGTTGATTATTTTTTTCATAAAAATTATTTTTAAAATTTTCATTACTAATATACTCCTTAGTTTGTAAAAATTTTTTAATTTGTTTACTAATTTTTATAGGATCCTCATTTTTTATATTATAAATTAATGAATTATTTTTTGTTAAATATTTTTTGATTCCAGATTTTAAATTTTTACTCACTATTACTTTGGTATCTAATAATAAAGCCTCTATAATTACTCTTGGAACTCCCTCCTGATGTGAATTAAGCATAAGCGTTTTGCTTTTACTAATTAAAGAATAAATTAAATCATTACTAATGGGAAATCTTCCAAAAAATTTTTCTTCATTACAAATAAAATCTATATTTTTTAATTCTATGGTATCAAATGTCGTTTTAATTTTATTAATAATATATTTTTCATAATTATCTTTTGAAGAAGATATTGGACAAACCAAAAGAAATCTATAATTCTTATTAATTTTAATTAATTGTTTAAAAATGTTTAAAGTTAAGTTGATTTTTTTTAAATCAGAAAATTTTGCTATACAGCAAATATCATAAATTTTTTTTTTATCATAAAATTGCCTAATAGAATCTGGATAAAAATTTATACAATTGAGCTCAATGATTTCATTTTTTTTAACCTTATTTAAAACTTTTGCTTTTTTATCTTGCCACATAAAAAAACTTTGCCAATTTTCTTTTTTCCAGTAGCCAATCCACGATATATCGCCTTGGATATGAATACCAAAAATGTAGTCATTATTTGATGATTTTTTTAAAAGAAAATCTTTTATATTTTTAAATTTTGCAGGAACCCCATATAAGGCCTCTCCGTGAGTGAAAACAATTACACCTGGTGTTTTATTTTTTTTCTTTAACAAAATTGGCATTATATGATTATTTTTTTTAGACCTTTTTGTAATTTTGTAAATTTAAAGTTTTTGGTTTTACGATTATGATGTAATTTAGTAACTTCATCATTAACTATATTTAGTTTTTTTTTGTAATTTTTGTTTAACACTTTTTTCATTAATTCTATTAATTGAACTTCATTATAAATATTGTCGGAACATAAATTAATAATTTTTTTTTTATTATCTTTATTAAGATAACACAAAAAAACCTTATTTAAGTCTTCTTCATGCATATAGTCTCGATAACTGCTATTGTGAACATGTTTGATTTTTTTGTTATTTTTTACAAGTTTTGAAAATAGCATAAATTTTGTTTTTGATCTCATTTTTAATCCATAGATATTTGGAATTCGAAAAATATTATAGCGATCAAAGTTTGATATGATAAATCTCTCATTTTTATCTTTTTCTAAATAATACGAATTTTTCTTAAAATTTTTAAGATTTTTATAATTTAGTAAACCGATTGTTGAAGGATAAAACAACTTAAATTTTTTGATTTTTTTGATTTTTTTTAAAATAGAAATATTTTTAATTAATTCACTATTTTTAAAAAAAAAAGTAAATAAGAATATGTTCTTCATCTCTTTAATATTATTAATTTTACTAATTTCTCTATAAGAAATATTTAAAAATTTAATTTTTTTTTTAATTAAAAAAACTTTTAATGAGTTTGCTAAAAACGATTTTTTTCCAATGATTATTATCATTAAATAAATTTGAATTTATATAAAATTTATTATTACTGTAAATATTTTTTATTTCTATATTTCATAGACAATGATTTATTGAATATTTTAATAGAGTCTTTGTAACATTTTATAATGAGAAAATTTTTACTTTTTTTTATTATCTCTCCAGGTATTAAAAATTGTTTTTTATTTGTAATTATCTCTGATTTATAAATATTATATTTTATGTTTTTTATTTTTACATAAGCACCAGGATATGGTTTTGTTAAGGCTTGTATTAAATTATGAACTGCAAAAGCTGACATACGAAAATCAATCCCTCCATCCTCCAAATTTCGTTTGCGCCAATAATTTCCATATTTAATTTTTTTTTTATCTATTTTTAGTTTGTTTTTTTTTATTTTTAAATTTTCTATTTGTTTTTTTATTATTTTTTTAAGCTTAAAAAATAGATCAGCAGCATTTTCATTTTTTAGAATTGCAATTTTTTTTCTGTCTATAATAATTCCTTGATCAATTTTTTCTGTCATATAAAAAAAACTGGAACCAAAATATTTTAAACCCAAAAATTTTGCCCAAATAATTGGGTGTTTTCCTCTATTATGGGGTAAATAACTTGGATGATGTCCTATAACGCCGAATTTTGGAATTTTTAATATCTTAGAATTTATTATATGACTCCAACCTATACAAAAAATTAAATCCACTTTACTTTGTTTTAAAAAATTGATTGTATTTTTTTTATTTATATTTTTATCATGAATTACTTTGGTTTTTTTTCCAAAAAATTTTTCTAAATCTTCGTAATCAGAATTTATTCCGTCATTTTTTTTTGATATAATAAATTTCATATCATAAATTTTAAGTTTATTTAAAGTATTAACAAAAAATTTAGTTAATGATGTACAACCAATTATTCCAACTAACATTTATTTTATCAAACTTCTCTTTAATTTATTAAAGTTATCGTTGGCTTGAAAATAATCGTCTTGTCTTCCTATATCAAACCAAATTCTATTGTGATTGTGTGTATTAATTTTTTTTTTTAATTCTAATAGATTCAAGACTAGATTATCAAAACCATAAAATTTATTTTTTGGTATAAATTTTAAAATTTTATAATTTAGTGCATAAATACCCATGCTAACTTTAAACTTATATTTCGGTTTTTCCGAAAAATTAAGCACATGATTCTTTTTCACATTCAAAACACCATAGTCAATCTTTTGATTTCGATTAAATGTAGCTATTGTAAATAAATTTTTATTTTTGATATGTTTTTTTAAAAAATTTGAATAATTAATATCTGTTAATATATCTCCGTTCATAACTATAAAGTCATCTCTTAAATTTTTAACCAAATGAAGTGGTCCCATAGTACCAAGTTTTTTTTTTTCATAGACATAGTCAATTTTAATTCCATGCTTTTCACCATTTCCAAAAAAAGATTTTATTAAATTTGCTTTATAACCAACGGCTAGTGTAATTCTATTAAATTTGAATTTTTTTAACTGCAAAATAATTAATTCTAGGATTGCATAATTTCCTATCGGCATTAAAGGTTTAGGCAAAACAAGAGTATATGGTCTTAATCTTGAACCTTCACCACCAGCAAGAATGATTGCATGTTTTATCATTATAGTATGTAATTATTATGCTTGAACAATTCAATATTTTCTCTTTTCAAATACCATTTGATCGTTTTTCCAATGGCTATTTCTAGACCCTTTCTTCCTTTAAATTTAGGAGACCAATTTAATAATTTTAAAGATTTATTGTTATCAGAACATAGCCTGAAAACTTCACTCGTTTTTGGCCTCATCCTAATTTTTTCATTTTTTATTTTGATTTTTTTTTTTATTTTTTTTGAAATTATATTAATAACTTCTTTGATACTTATTTCATAACCAGTTCCTAAATTAATTATCTCTCCATTTATTTTATTTTGGTCTGTTTTTAAAACACTCAAAAATCCTTCTATTGTGTCGTCTACAAAAGTGAAGTCTCTTGTTGGTTTTGTGGATCCAATCTTAATCACTTTATTTTGAATAGCTTGTGTAATTATTGTTGGTATAATTGCTCTCAATGATTGTCTAGGTCCAAAAGTATTAAATGGTCTTATTACTGTTATAGGCAAATCAAAAGATCTTTGATAAGAAAGTGCTAGTTGATCTGCACCAATTTTTGTTGCGGAATATGGTGAATAAGCTTGAACACTAACATTTTCGTCTAATGGCTGTTTTGGAGAATTTCCATATATTTCACTTGTTGATGTATGAACAAATAATTTAACTTTAGATCCTTTTTGTCTGCAAGATTCTAAGAGATTTAACGTACCAATTATATTTGTCTCAACATATGAGTGTGGAGACACATACGAATATGGAATACCAACCAAAGCTGCTAAATGAAAAATATAATTACAGTCTAGAGATATCCTATTTATCAAATGTGGATCGCGTATATCTAATTTTATAATTTCAAGATTTTTTTTTAAATTATTATTAATACTTTTTAACCAACCTAAGTTATCAAATGAATTATATAAACAGGTTGCTTTTACATAAAAATTTTTTTTCAACAATGCTTCTACTAGATGAGAAGCTATAAATCCTTCTGCGCCAGTAACAAGAATTTTTTTTTTCATTATTTAATTTAAAATTTTCCTTTTTAATATTGGTTTAAAATGATTGTCATAAACTTTTAACATTTTTTTTGGGTAGTAATAATTTGTAAGTGCATATCTTTTGCCAGTTATAATAGGTGAGCCTCGGTGAATATTACTAGTATCAACCAAAATCAATGTTCCAGCAGATCCTATAAGGGTATTAATTTTCAAATTTAGTTTTTTTGTGATTTTTATAACATCTGAATTTTTAAATCTAGTGTTGAATACATTATTTTTTAAAATTCTTAGTATTTTAAAATTACCTTTTAAATCTCCAGTATTATTAATAATTTGAAAAGCTCCATTTTTATTATTTACATCATTCAAATATAAAATAGCTTTAAATTGGCTATATATCGAGTCTTTGTGCCAACCTCCACCTGAGCCAAGATTTTTTTTTTTAAAAATAAGCTTATTTGCCATAGTAAATAAACATGAGACTTTTTCTAAAATAATTGTTTCAGCAGTTTCAAGACACTGGGAATTTTTTTTAAATTTATAAATTTTTTTTCCTATATTTTCTGCTCCATTTATTCTTAAATCTGATTTGATTAAATCATGAGAAATATAATGAGGATATTTTTTAATAAATTTATTTATATCTTGTATTATTTCTTTACAGCTATCTTTTGAAATAAAGTTATTGATAATTATATATCCATTTTTTTTTATTTTTTCCTCTAGGTAATTTTTTTTATTTTTTTTTGTAAAGGAAAAAAATTTTTTTAAAAATAGATATGACTTTATACATGTAAATTTTAAGAAATTTAAATAAATAATGTTCATCAGTTTATTTTAAAAATTTACTAATTTTCCATTTTTTAATTCATAAAATTTATCACAGAAGCTAAAGCTATCTATACGATGAGTTACAACTATTAAAGTTAAATTTTTAAATAATTTAGAAATATTTTCTAATACTATCATTTCAGTATTTCTATCTAGTGCGCTTGTAGCTTCATCCAACACTAATATCTCTGGATCAGTATATAAAGCTCTAGCAATACCAATTCTTTGAATTTGACCTCCTGAAAACTTAGAACCAAATTCACCCATATCTGTTTTCAATTTATTTTCCAAACTATCAACTAATTCCTCTAAATTAAGTATTTTTAAAATTTTAAATATTTTTTCTCTATCAATATCTTTTTCGTCTAAACCTAAAGCTATATTAGACTCGATAGAATTATCAAAAATGTGTATTTTTTGTGGAACATAACCAATTCTAATTTTATTATTTTTATCGTAAAACTCCTCAGAATTTAAATTATTTATAAAAATATTTCCCTTTGTTGGTTTTATTAAACCCATTAACAAATCCAGAAAAGTAGATTTACCAGAACCACTTTCACCTTTAATTACTATTTTATCCGATTTTAAAATTTCAAAATTTAAATTCTGTAATACATCGTTTGTATTTGAAATATAATTAAATCCAACATTTTTAAAAATAATTTTATCAAATTTTTGGTACTCAAATTTAATTTTCAATTCAAGATTTTTTTTTAAATCAGAATTAATTAGTTTAGATACTAAATCCAAGGCCGGGGAATTATACTTAAGTTCTTGATATGAATTTATAATTCTATTAATTGATGGCAAAATTTTAAAAGCTGATGCTGCCAAAACTCCTATTAAGGGGATTATATCTAATGGGTTTTTTTTACTAAAAAATATTAATATTAAACAAATCATTATTAACGATAATGCTTCCAACCAAATTCTTGGTACAGATAAAGCAAAATCTTGTTTCATATTATTTTTAAGTTTATTGTGTAAATTATACTTAAAATCTTCTTTAAAAAATTTGTAAGAGTTATTGATAATAATGTCCCTGATTCCAATAAATGAAGCTTGTAAATTTTTTATAACAGAGCCATCGAAATACTGCCTTAATTTCCCCCAGGTTTTGTTTTTTGTCTTTATATATCCAGCATATGGAAAAACGATCAATGAAAAATACAAACAAAGTGAAAGTGTTACAAAAAAATTATAAAACAGTAAAAAACATAATATAGCAAATACAACAGAGATTTCAGTTAAGAAAATCATACTGTTGAAAACATATCCTTTGCATAAGTTTTGAGTTTCGATATTTATATTTCTAATAATTGTTGATGAATTACTGGTCGCGTGAAATTGGTAGTCTTGACTTATATATTGCAGGTAAAGTTTTTCAGAAAAATAATGATTTAGTTTATACAAAAATTTTAGATATTTAAAATTAAAATAAGTTAAAACAATCCCTTTTAGTAAAAAAACACAAACTAGAATAATCAAACAAAAAAAAATTAATTCATGAGTAGTATAGCTACTTAAAAAACTTAGCAATTCAATTTCCTCAGCAAACGATAATATTTTTTTTGGGTTAGTAAACGCAGTTATCAACGGGATTATTAAGCTTATACCAATTGTCTCAAAAAAGATTGAAACAAATAATAAAAATATGATAAACGATAATTCTTTTTTTTGATTTTGATTTAATATTTTAAATAATTTTAACATTTATATGGTGATGTTATTACAAAATAATTCTAAAATTAGAAACAAAAATTTATGAATCTGGATAATATTCAATTTGAAATCATTAAATATGCTGAAAAATCTTACGAAAAAAATTTTGAACAACACGTATTAAGTAATAAAAAATTTTTCAAAGAATTATACATAAAACTTTTAATTGAAAAAGCGCAACAAGAACAAAATATTTATAAGATGTTCACAAAGAAAAAAATAATCTTTTTTCAAG
>CACJUO010000007.1 GCA_902596675.1 uncultured Pelagibacteraceae bacterium
ATCTTTGACCATTCGTAAATAAAAAAAATTGAATGAAAAATGTCACTATTAATGAAAACCAATCTATAACATTTAAGCCTAGAAAAAATTGTAAAACAAATTCATTTTCTAAAATTTGTGGGTCGAATATGTAATAAATAATAATTCTTGTTAGGTAAGTTATAGATTTGGATATAAAGTATGTTTGTATTCCAAACATAAAAATTCCAACAAATGATCTTAATAAGCCTAAATATCTAGCACCGTTTAGACCCATGGACATTCTCATCAAAACTGGAAAAGGTAATCCATGTTTTTGGGATGGGTGACCAATTAAAGAAATAAAAAAATACACAAGAATTGATGCAGCTATTGAGGAAGATAAAACTAAATAAGAACTTAAATTATAGATTAAATACAAAGAAGATATAAGAGCAAATCCAGCAATAGTTTGAATACTATTTGCCCAAAAACAGAATAAATCTGCCGAAGTCCATGTTTTGTTACTTGGATTAACTGTAGCTAATTCAAAATTTTTTAATTCTATATTTTGACTCACTTTAAAGATTCTAAACTAATATTTTTATATGTCTATAAAAGTGATAACAGTAAGATATTAATACATGAGTTTTTTAAAAAGTAATATTGGTTACATTTCAATGTTCATTGCTGTAATAGGTTTTGGCTCTGGTCCTCCATTTGTAAAATTAGCACTACAAGAGTTTTATGTAATGGATTTAATGGCAGTTCGATTCTCTTTAGCATTTATTTTAATGTTAATATTTGCTCTTTTAATGAGAGTAGATTTATCTATTAAAAAAATTGGATTAACTCCTTTTTTAATGGGTCTACTAAATCCTTTTTTGGTAACTCTTAGTTTTCATATTGGGCTGTTGCTAACTTCTCCGGTAAGTGGTGTTGCTTTAATAAGCACACTTCCTATTTGGCAGCCTTTTGTAGCAAGAATTTTTTTAAAAGAAAAAATTGAAATTAAAGTAATAATTGGAGCATTTATTACAATCATTGGAACTTTAATTTTATTATCAACTCAAAAGAAAATTGGAGGCGGAAATTATTTAGGGGATTTTATTATATTTTTAGGAATGATGTGTGTTTCTATTAACGAAGTACTTGGAAGACGTTTTATGCAAACCAAAGTAAATCAATTGGGTGTTAATACTTTTCAATACATGATTGGAGCAATCTTATCTGTTCTAATACTTTTTATATTGTGGCCTGATAGTAGTTTTAAATATAATAATTATTTAAATTTAAGTCCTCCAGTTCTTGCAGCCATAACATTATCTTTTATAACTTTTGGAGCTTATTTGTTTTATAACTTTGCTTTAAGAAGAGCACCAATTGGTAGAATTAGTTTAATGTATCCTTTAACTGGTCCTATTGGTGCTACAATGTCATGGATAGTTTTGGGCTCTACAATATCCATTAATATATTTATATCGTTGATAATTATTTTAGTAGGAACAATTATTCCTCAAATTAATAAAAAAGCTAAGGGCTAGGATACATTATGCTTGGCAACCATAATGCTATTTGGGGAAATATAATAATTAATATTAAGCCAATTAATTGAATAACCATAAATTGCATCATACCTAAATATATATCTTTTAAATCCCATTGAGGCACCACACCTTTTAAGAAATAAGCTGATAAAGCTACGGGTGGAGATAGCCAGGCGGTTTGTAAATTGACAGCTACAAGAATAGCAAACCAAGTTAAGTTAAAACCTAATTCTAAAATTAAAGGTAGAACTATTGGTAAAACTATTAATACTATTGGAACCCATTCTAAGGGCCAACCTAGTAGAAATATTGCAGCCATTATAATCGCTAAAATCACATATTTGTTTACATCAAGATTTAATAAGAAGTCTGTTAATAGAGATGGAGTTCCTAATTTTGAAAATACCGCACCAAAGAAATTTGAGGCCGCAACTAAAAACATTATTAATGCTGTTATCTCTAGAGTTTTCAATAGAGCTTCTTTCAGACCATGGTAAGTAAGTTTTTTATATGCCAGTGCTAAAAGTATTGCTCCAAAAGCTCCCATGCCGGCACCTTCAGTTGGTGTTGCAAGACCAAATAAAATACTTCCTAAAGCAAAGAAAACCAAACCTGCAGGAGGAATTAAACCCATTAAAAACTCATACCAAACCTTAGCCATATTTTTTGGTCGTTCTGAAGCTGGTAACACAGGACCAAGTTTAGGATTTAAAAAACATCTTAACGTTGTGTAAGCGGCATACAAAAATGCTAAAAGAATTCCCGGGATGATTGCTGCTGCGAATAAATCTGTAACTGGTATTTCTAATACAGGACCCATAACAACTAACATAATACTAGGAGGAATTAAAATTCCTAAAGTACCTCCAGCACAAATTAGACCCGCTGAAAGTCTGGTGTCATATCCTGTCCTGATCATAGTTTTTCCAGCCATAATTCCCAATATTGTGACAGATGCTCCAACAATCCCAGTTGCTGCTGCAAAAATAGTTGATACAAACATAACAGCATAAAATAATGCACCTCTAGTTTTTGAGAGCATTAATTGTACCGCGTTAAATAATCTTTCCATCAATCCAGCTTGCTCCATCAAAATTCCCATAAATATAAAGAGTGGAACGGCGGCCAGGGTATTCTCGGTCATTATCATATTAAATTGCAAGGTCATTAAATAGAAAACTAACTTTCCAAATCCCCAATAACCAAAAACAAGACCTAAAAAAATCAACGTAAATGAAATAGGAAATCCAACAAAAATTGCAAACAACATGCAACCAATCATTATTGCGCCGATTATTTCTGGTGAAAAGAATTCCATTAAGGCCATCTTCCTTTCACAAAAGCATAATATGTTTTAAGTATTTCAGAAAAACCTTGAACTAAAAGTAGAAAGGCTCCAATTGGCATACAACTTTTTAATGGCCACATAATTGGCATCCACGTGGTATCCATCGCTCTTTGAATTCTTACTTTTCCACCTAAACATTCTTCAAGATTTGATCTTCCACAAATTGATGTGTAAGCATAATCAAAACTTACATAAAAAAATACTAAGAAACCTGGTATAAAAAACAAAAGATATAAAAATAAATCTACTCTAGCTTGATTTTTAACTGTCCAATTTCTATAGAGAAAGTCAGCTCTTATATGGATACCTTTTGATAACGTATATGCTGCACCAAGCATGAACAAAGCTCCTGCTAACATTCTGCTAATATCAAAAGACCAAAGTGTAGGCCTATTAAAAAAATGTCTCCCAATTACTTCATGTATCATTGCATAAATAAGTGGAATTGTGATCCACATTATTATTTTGCCTGATAAAAGCATTTTTGAGTCAATAAATTCGATCGTTTTTGCCATCCAAGGAATCATGTCCTCAGGCATTTTTGTACTTGTTCTTCTTTCAGCAATTAATTCGTCAGTAATATCTAGATTTTCTTTAACTTTAGGGTCTGTATCTTTATCAACCATTGAACAAGTATACTATTTAAAATTAAATTATTAAAAAAACGGGGATTAGTAAAATCCCCGTTTTTTATAAAGTTACTTATTGTTGTGCTGCAAATGCAGATCCAATTGATGCATCAGATGTTTCCATTTGTGCAATAAAAGGTACTACAACTTTTGCGTGCTCAGTCATGTGCTCGTAAACTTGTTTAAAGAAAGCATTCTCTGCTGCATTCTTTTTAAGAGTAGCTTGAGCAGCGTTCATGTACTCAGTGAAATAATCAGCTGGTGTATCCCATAGTTTTACACCATGATTTTGAGTAAGATCAATTAACGCTTTTCCATTTTCTACAGCTCTGTTTGTAATATTTCTTGTGATCATAGCTTCAGATGCAACTTCCATTGCATATTTTTGATGATCAGTTAAAGAATTATAAACATCACCATTTATGTAAATGTCTCCATTTACAACATTTTGGTGAAGACCTTGTAGATAATAGTTTTTAAGAACTTTTTGGAAACCAAATACTGAGTCTGGTTTTGGACAACACCACTCTGCAGCATCAATTGTTCCTTTTTCAAGCGCTGGTAAAATATCACCACCTGATAAAGATACTGATGCAATTCCGATATCTTTGTATGTTTGTCCTGGAATTCCTGGAGGAGTTCTAAATCTGTATTTTCTGAAATCATCCATATTTTTGATTGGCTCTTTAAACCAACCTAATGCTTCTGGTCCAGATGATGCCATCACAAAACCTTTAACATTCATTCCCATTTCGCTCCACAATTGGTCGTATAACTCTTTACCACCATTGTCGAAGTACCATGCTAACCAAGATTTAGTACTTAACCCAATTCCTCCACCGGCAACTGGTGAACCAAATAACATCGCAGCTGGGTGATAGTTTGACCAGTAGTGAGTCCATGCTGCACCACCGTCTACTAGACCTTTGTCAACGGCTTCTAGTGTTTCTTTCATTCCAACAACTTCACCTTTTGATAAAAGTTCAAATTTTAACTCACCTCGAGTTAATTTTGTTACTCTATCAGTCCACATTTTTACGATTTGTCCATCGTAAGATGTTTTAGGAAAAGTAAGTTGGATTTTTAATGTTTTAGCAGATGCAGAACCAATTACTGAAACTGCAAATACTAAAGCTAAAATCATTGATGTGATTTTTTTCATTATATATCCCTCTCTTTATTGTTATTAAGACTTAATAATAATCTAAGTTAATATTATTGGCTGAGAAATGTAAAACGTTAAATTGTTACATAGATTGAAAATGCAACTTGAGGTTTAATAGCTAATCTTTGCCTTTTGGATCAAAAGGGTAATCCCACGCATCGCCACCAATTTTTTTTGATATACCTGAATAATCAGTTTCAGACTCTCCTTCGTTGCAAAATTCTGAAAAAATTTCTAAAGCATGTTTTCCTAAAGGGGTTGATGCGCTTACTGATTTTGCAGCATCATTTGCTAATTTTAAATCTTTTGTCATCATTGCAGCAGAAAAACCAGGTCTATATTTATTGTTTGAAGGAACGCCATCTGTTAAATTCGGCAAGGGAGTGTAAGTCGACAAGGCCCAATTATTTCCTGATGCGTTTTTCATTATTTCATGGACTTTTTTTAAATCCATCTTTAGTCTTTTTGCTAACATTAATGCCTCTGATGCAGCTATCATTGAAATACCTAAGGACATATTATTACAGATTTTAACTCCAACACCACTTCCTTGGGGTCCAGCGTGCAAAATTTTTTGACCCATAATGTCCATTAATGGTCTTGCTAAGTTTACAGACTCGTCATCTCCACCAACTAAAAAATTAAGTTTGCCTACTCTTGCACCCATAACACCCCCAGTGACAGGTGCATCAATCATTTTAATGCCTCTACTTTTAGCTTCTTTGCCGAGTAATAACGAAGTTTCTATATCGATTGTTGAACAATCAATAATTAATGCATCTTTTGATATTTTATCGATTATTCCTTTTTCGCCTAAAAAAAGTGACTTAACATGTTTTCCCTCAGGTAACATTGAAATTATAAAATTTGCACCATCAAGCACTTCATCTAAAGTTTCTACTACGTTTAAATTTGCCTCTTTTGCTTTTTGTATCATTTCAGGAGAAACATCATAAACTTTAACTTTTTTTCCAGCTTTAACTAACTGGTCGGCCATTGGATTACCCATATTTCCAACTCCAATGAAAGCAATTTGATCTGTCATATTTAATTATCTATATTTGATTTTCCTCGATTTATCAAAACTGTTTTGCTTTGAGTAAAATGATTTATCATACTATCAAAAGCATATTCTTTACCTAGACCACTCATTTTTAAACCACCATAAGAAACATTTGCTCTTGGAGCAACGCATTGGTTTACTTGAACAAACCCTGCTTCAATATCTTCAACAAACTCTAGAGCTCTAGACAAATTTTGAGTCCAAAGCACAGCTGATAATCCAAATGGTGTATCATTCGCACTTTGCATTACTTCTTCAAATGTTTTAAATGGAATAGCGCAAGCTACTGGCCCAAAAATCTCTTCCTGACAAACAGGAGAGTCTACCGGTACCCCTGACATAAGTGTAGGCTCATAAAAGAAACCATTTTTATAATCACCACCTGTTGGTTGATTGCCACCATGTACAACTTTAGCTGAAGAAGTTTGCTTTGCTATATCCATATAATGCAAAGTTCTTTTTAGTTGCTCCTCTGAGATAATCGCTCCAATATCTGATCCTTCATCTAAAGCATTTCCCATTTTTAGTTTACTCAGTTTTTCAACTACACCATTGATAACTTTATCATAAATTTTTTCCTGAATATAAACTCTAGACCCCGCAGTACATGCTTGTCCTTGACGGGTATACCTCATACCATCAATTACTCCTTGAATTGCAATATCTAAATCAGCGTCACTCATTATTATATTAGGATTTTTCCCACCAAGTTCTAAAGTAACTGGACATAATTTCGGAGCAGCTTTTTCAGCAATGATTTTTCCAACAGAAAAAGATCCTGTAAAAGTTACTTTTCTTACCTTTTCATGAGTTACCAAAGGTTCACCACACTCTTCTCCGAGCCCTGAAATAACATTTAAAACTCCTGGTGGTAGTTCTTGTTGGAATATTTCAGATAAGAGTAAAGCGCAAAAAGGTGCTTGTTCAGCTGTTTTTAACACAACGCTGTTACCAGCAACTATTGCTGGAGCAATTTTAGCAACTGTTAAAAATAAAGGAGCATTCCATGGTACAATTGCACAAACGACACCAATTGGATCTCTTGTTGTATAATGAATAGTATTTGGGATATTGGGTGGATAATTCTCACCCTTTAACTCTCCTGATAGTCCTGCAAACATATTTGTTAGCTCAATAGATGCAGCGGTTTCTGGCACAGCTTGAGTTCTTAAAGCATTACCAGTATCTAAGGAAAGCAAAGTCTCAATCTCCGATTTTCTTTCCTCTAATCTCTTTGCACCTGCAGCAACCATCTTTCCCCTTTCACGTGCTGGTATTTTTTTCCAGTTTTGAAATGCTTTAAAAGCAGATTCGACTGCAATATTAACATCATTCTTATCACATTGTGGTGCTGAACCAATATTCTCTCCAGTACTAGGATTTAAAACTGGTATTTTTCTATCGGTTTGAGCAGAAATTAATTTACCATCTATCAAAATTTTATCTGATAATCTTTTTGCATTATCAAAAGCTAATTCATAATTTTTTTTAAAATTACTCATTATCTAATTCTCCTCCTCTAACTTTAGAGGAAAGCCATCCACCATCAATTTTAATCTCAGATCCGTTTATAAAGTCTGATTCATCACTTGATAAAAATACTGCTGCTCCTACAATATCTTTTGGTTGCCCCCATCTTCCTACAACTGTTTCTTTCCCCCAGGCTTCGCCATGTTTTGGATCTTCAGCATATTTTTGGTTGAAAGGAGTTGATATTAATCCAGGACAAATAGTGTTAACGTTTATATTTTTTCCAGTAAGATCAACTGACAATGCTCTCGTTAAACCTAGTACACCACTCTTAGCTGCTACATAACCTACTCTATCAGGTCTGCCCATAAAACTAGCTATAGAACCAAAGTTTATAATTTTTCCCTTACCATTTTTAATCATGTGAGGAATTACAGCCTGACTTGCAAGAAATGGTGCTGTAAGATTAACTGAAATCATATCGTCCCAGTCCTGTTTAGTATGATCTAACAATTTTTTTACATGTCTTATGCCTGCGTTGTTTATAAGAATATCAATTTTTCCAAATGTTTGAATGGCTTTGTCTACCATTTCATTAATACTGTCTTTTTTTGAAACGTCAGTTTTTACAATTATTGCTTCACTACCTGCATCTAAAATTTTTTTTTTTGCATTTTCTGAATTTGCAATATCTATTTCTGCTATAACAATCTTAGCACCCTCTTTTGCAAGGCCTAAGCAAATTTCTTCACCGATACCCTTACCTCCACCTGTAACTATTGCTACTCTATCTTTAAGCTTCATTTTTATAATGATTTGACGTTATTTTAAGAAAGAAACTAATGCTTTTTTCTCATTAATCCAAGCTTTAATTCCACCTTTTAAAACGTATACATTTTTAAAACCTAAGTCTTCTGCAAAGGCATTGCCTAAAATTGATGCGGTCTCTCCATCATTACTAACAAAAATAATTTCAATATTTTGAGACTCAGCGCCAGCTAAAGCTCTAACTCTATCCATTAAATAAACATTAAATTTTCCATTTTTATCAAACGCAGTTTCTTGAAATGATCCTTTAATTACTCCAGTTTTTTTCCATTGATCGTCCGTTCTAATATCTAATACAACTGCATTATTATCTAACAAATTTTTTAATTCATCAGATGAAATTAAATTATAATTTGGATCTAAAACATCAATAATCTTAAATTCAAAAATAAGATCTGAATTTGGTGGTATTACATCTCCAGCTCCAGAAGAACCATATGCTAATTCTGAAGGAATTTTTATTTTTCTGATTGTACCTTTATTTGTACCAACTATACCCATTTCAAAACCAGGTATCACTTCTCTCATTCCTATTTGAACTACCAAAGGTCTTTCTTTTCCAACGTTAGTATCAAAAACTTTTCCATCAATAAATGAACCAGTATATTCAATTTGTACCCAGGAATGATTAATAATTTTTTTTCCTTCACCTGGTTTATCAACTAAAATTTCTATCTCTGCTGAAATTAAATTAATTGTTAGAAATAAATATACTATTAAAAATTTTATAGTTCTCATTTTAAGATATTTTTAATTCTTTATACTTATTCTTTTCAACTTTTATGCATTCACTTTTATATTTTGGCATTCCACCAGGATAAGGTAAAAAAGTCTTTGGTTTACCAGGTATATTGTCGCCTTTATACCAAGAACTTTTAGCTTTCATGAATAATGTTTTTTTAACTGAATTCATAATTTCTTTTTGCCATTTTTTTGCTGCAAGATTGGTAGTTTCAATACTTTTTTTTCTATTTTTTTCTAAATATTTAATGCAATTTGTAATCCAATTAACATGTTGCTCTATTTGTACTGGAACATTTGTTAAAACTGATGGACTACCAGGCCCACTCACAATAAATAAATTTGGAAAATTCGGAACAAGAAGACCTAAGAAACTTTTAGGACCTTTGCTCCAAAATTTAGATAAATTTATACCTTTTTTACCAGTTATATTTAGTTTTAAAATTGATCCAGTTAATGCATCAAAACCTGTTGCAAAAATAATTTTATCCAAAATGTATTCACCTTTATTAGTTTTAATGCCTCTTTTAGTTATTTTAATTATTGGACTTTGCTTTAAGTCAACTAATTCGACATTTTTTTTATTAAACATTTCATAATAATTTGTATTTAAAGTAGGTCTTTTAGCTGTAAAAGGATGGTCAAAATTAGTTAATATATCAGCATATTTTTTATTTTTAACTGTTGAATATATTTTACTCTTTATAAAATTAACTGCTGTTTGATTTGCTTTGATATTTTTTACTATATCATTAAATGTTGCCCTAAAAGATAGAGTTCCATACTGCCAAGATTTTTCATAAAGTAAATTTCTTTTTGTCTCGTTAAAATCAAAAGCAGATTTTTTAGGAAATTCAAAGGGATGTCCTCCTGGTGTTCTTTTTAAAAAATTTCTGAGTTTTTTGAAATTTTGTTTATAATTTTGAATATTTTTTTTAGTTAGTTTTCTATTTCTTGCAGGAATACTAAAGTTTGGTGATCTTTGAAATAAAATTAATTTTTTGGCTTTCTTTGCAATTTCAGGTGCTATCTGAATTCCAGTAGAACCGGTTCCTACTTGTCCTACAATTTTGTTTTTAAAGTTTATTTTTTTTCTTGGCCATCTTCCGCTATGATGTAATTGACCTTTAAACTGATTAATTCCTTTTATTTTTGGAAGATTTATAGATGACAATGATCCAACAGCACATATTAAATATTTGGTGTAATATTTTTTTTTATTATTTGTTTGAACTTTCCACAAATTATTTTTTTCTATATATTTTGCTGAAATTACTTTTTCGTTAAAAACTATATTTTTTTTTAATTTTAGTTCATTTGAAAAATATTTTAAATATTTTAAAATTACATTTTGCTTTGGATATCTTTCTTTCCACGTCCAATTTTTAAAAATTTTTTCAGAAAAAGTAAAACCATAGGTAAAACTTTCAGAGTCACAACGAGCTCCTGGATATGTATTCCAATACCATGTGCCCCCAATATCTTTGCCCTCCTCGACAACTAAAGTGTTTAATTTTAATTTATCTCTCAAACAGTGAAGCTGATATAAACCTGAAAATCCAGCACCAATAATTAATGCGTCTAAATATTTCATATTAAACTACCTAATCTTATTATTTAATTTATAAAGTATATGTTAAAAGATTTTTAAAAAAATTTAATTATTTTTAATTAATATGGAAAACTTTGATTATATTATTTTAGGTGCAGGATCGGCAGGATGTGTCTTAGCTAACAGATTGAGTGCTAACCCTAATCACAAGGTGTTATTAATCGAAGCAGGAAGCAAAGATACTAATCCATGGATACATATCCCAGGTGGATATTTTAAGACAATGTTGAACCCTAAAACAGATTGGTGTTTTCAAACAGAGAGAGAGAAATATTGTGATAATAGAGAAATGGTTTATCCAAGAGGTAAAACATTAGGTGGAAGTTCATCTATCAATGGAATGCTTTATATAAGAGGCCAGTCTAATGATTTTAATTACTGGAGACAGCTTGGTAATGTTGGTTGGTCTTGGGAAGATGTTCTTCCATATTTTAAAAAATCTGAAGATTTCCAATTTGGTGAAAATGAATTTCATGGATCTGGAGGCCCTTTAGCTGTTCAAGAAATAAGAGGAACATTTAAAGTTTGTGATCTTTTTATGGATGCAGCAGAGGAGTTCGGCCATAAAAGAACTGATGATTTTAATAATGGAGATAACGAGGGCATGGGTTATTTTCCTTTTACAGTTAGAAATGGACTGAGATGTAGCACAGCAGTTGGATATCTAAATCCTGTAAAAAAAAGAAAGAATTTAAAAGTTGTAACAAATGCTCATGTTAAGAATATTGAGTTCGATAATAAAAAAGCAGACAAAGTAAATTACTGGATTGCTAACAATGTAATATCTGTAAAAGCAAATAAGGAAGTGATTTTAAGTTCTGGAACAATTGGTTCTCCTCATATTCTTCAAGCCTCAGGTATTGGTCCAGGTGAATTGTTAAAAAAAAATAACGTAAATGTTGTTAAAGATCACCCTGGAGTAGGAATGAATTTAACTGACCATTTAATGCTCAGACCAGTATACAAAGTCAAAAATTTAGAGAGTTTAAATGATATTTATTACAGTATGACTAAAAAATTTATGACAGGACTTAAATATCTTTTATTTAGAAAAGGACCGCTTACTGTTGGGGCTAGTTATTTATGTGGCTTTGTCAAAAGTGATCCACACTTGGCAACTCCTAATTTACAGTTTCACGTTTCTCCTGCTAGTACAGATGTATTAGGCAAAGGATCTCTTCATAAATTTACAGCATTTACTCCTAGTATAACGAATGTAAGACCCACTAGCAGAGGTTCTATTGAACTAAAATCTTCAGATACAAGAGTGTCCCCAAAAATTAAAATGAATTATTTGTCTACAGATGAAGACAGAGAAATTGCAGGTAAAGCATTAAAAATTACAAGAAATATTGTAATGAATTCTAAAGCATACAAAAAATATGAACCAGAGGAATATAGGCCTGGTATTCATATCACAGATAATGAGGAATTAGCTAAAGAGGCAGGAAAATTTTGCAGTACTATTTTTCACCCTGTAAGTACTTGTAGGATGGGTTCGGATGAAAATGCAGTCGTATCCGATAGATTAGTGGCTCATGGCTTGAAAAATTTAAGAATTGTTGATGCATCTGTTATGCCATCGATAACCTCAGGAAATACTAATGCACCTACTATTATGATTGCTGAAAAAGCAGCAGATATGATAATAGAAGATGCTAGATGACAGAAGAAATTACAATTTTTTTTCAAATAATATTTATTGATTTAATTCTTGCTGGAGATAACGCAATTATTATAGGAATGGTTGCATCGAAATTTCCTCCAGAACAAAGAAAAAAAATAATTTTCTGGGGAATTGGTGGAGCAGTAATATTAAGAATTTTATTAACGCTCATAACTGCTTATCTTTTACAAATAACAGGGCTAAGACTCTTAGGTGGTTTGTTATTGTTATACATAGTTTACAAACTTTATGTTGATGTAATTAGAAATTCACAAAATGATGAGGAAAACATTAAAGTAGATAGTTCATCAATGCTTAAAGCAATTTGGACTGTTTTGTTAGCTGATTTTACTATGAGTTTGGATAATGTATTGGGTGTAGCAGGTGCTGCCAAAGATCATTACTTTTTATTAGTTTTTGGTCTTGTTTTATCAATTATATTAATGGCAACTGCCGCAACATTAATTTCTCGATGGATTAAAGAGTACAAATGGATAGCTTGGGTTGGTTTATTTGCTATATTATTTGTTGCAATTGATTTAATTTATACAGACATCAAGTTATTTATTTAAATGTATTTAAAAAAAATTAATCTTAAAGGGAAATATGCTCTTGTAACAGGAGCTGGTAAAGGCTTAGGACGCGCTTGTTCAATCGCTCTAGCTGAAGCAGGGGCAACAATTATTGGTTTGAGCAGAACATCATCTGATCTTGATAAATTAGAAAAAGATATAAAAAAAGTTAAAAGTAAATTAATCAAAATAAATTGTGATGTAATGAACTATAGCGAATTACAGGAAAAATTAAAAAAAATAAAAATTATTGATATTCTTGTAAATAATGCAGGGACTAATATTCCAGAACCATTTGAGAAAATAAAACAGCAAAGTATGAATTATTTGGTAGATCTAAACTTAAAAGCTGCCTTTAATGTTGCACAGTTAGTTGTAAAGAAAATGATTAAAAATAAAAAAAGAGCTGGATCAATTATAAATATGTCATCTCAACTTGGCCATGTAGGTATGTCTGGTAGAAATATTTATAATATGACTAAATTTGGAATTGAAGGTTTAACAAAGGGCATGGGCGTAGAGTTAGCAACAAAAAATATCAGAGTAAATACAGTTGCTCCGACATTTGTTGAAACTCCTATGGTAAAAAAATTTTTTAAAAATAAAAAGTTCAAAAATTTGGCTTTAGGTAATATTCCTATGGGCAAAGCAGCTAAAGAGAGTGATGTGGCTACAGCTGTATGTTTTTTAGCATCAGATGCTGCTGCAATGATAACTGGATCATCTATTCTGATAGATGGAGGATGGACAGCAAAATAATGAAAAAACTGTTGCTAATACTAGCAATTTTTTTTCCAACAAATATTTTTGCAATTGAATTTGATGGTAAATTTATTCAAGGTCATTTTATTTTAGGAAAAACAGATCCTAATTCAAAAATAATAATTGATAAGAAAGATGTCAAAGTATCAAATGATGGTTATTTTGTTTTTGGAATTGATCGAGATAGGAAGTTTGATGTTTTGATAACAAAAATTACTAATGGAAAATCAGAAAAAATAATAAAAAAAGTTTTTAAACGCAAGTATAACATTCAAAGAATTGATGGATTACCTGAAAACAAAGTAACACCACCTGAATCTGTTTATAAAAGAATTAAAAAAGAAAATGGGAAAATTGGAGAAGCTAGAGCAATTAACTCCAATTTAACTTTTTTTTCTGAAAAATTTATTATGCCGGTTGAAGGTATAATTAGTGGGGTTTATGGAAGCCAAAGAATTCTCAATGGGAAACCAAGATGGCCTCATTACGGTATTGATATAGCAGCAAAAAAAGGAACTGAGATTAAATCTTCTGGTACTGGTGTGGTCACGATGGCTGAAAATGACCTTTATTACACCGGAGGTACAATTATTATGGATCATGGTCATGGTATATCGACAATTTATTCTCATTTAGAAAATGTAATAGTTGAAGTAGGAGATTTAATTAAAAAAGGAGATATAATAGGAACTGTTGGCTCCACAGGTAGATCAACTGGTCCTCACTTAGATTTTAGAATAAATTGGTTTCAAACAAGGCTTGATCCAATGACAGTTCTTCAATAGGCTATAGATATGATAAATGATATTCAATCAGTGTCAAAAAAATTAGTAAAGGCTTATAATAGTAATAAACTTATCAATCCAATTCCTGAAAAATTCTGTAAGAATATAAAATTAGCACATAAACTTAGATTATTATGTGAAAGTAAAATTAAGGATATAAAAGTTGGTTTTAAAGCGGGGGGTACAATAATTGCTCTCTTAAAAAAATTAAAAGAAAAAGAGCCATTTCATTCGACTGTATTTGGAAAAAATTTAATCAAATCTGGAGGAAGAGTAAAAATTAATAAATATGCTTTAGGTACTGAAGTGGAGGTTTACTATATAATTAAAAAAAAATTTTTTGACTTTAAAGGAAAATTAAATTCAAAAAATATAACAAAGTTTATTACTCATATGGGTCCTTGCATTGAGGTTGTTGGATTTAGGCAGAGAAAAAAAGGTATTAAATATTTAGGTGATTTATGTAGTGACTTTGGTGTAAATATAAAATTTATTGTTGGAGCTAAGAAAAAATTTAAAAAAATAAATTTCAGCAATTTAAAAACAAATTTAAAAAATAAAAAAGGATTAAACGTAAATGGTAATACAAATACTGTTTATGTAAACCCACTAAATTCTTTAAAATTTGTTCTTAACAAAATAAGAAAAGAGAAAGTTTCTTTAGATAAAGATTTTTATGTATTTACTGGCTCTACAGTTGGTGTTGTGCCAATTAAAAGCAAAGGTGAATATATAGGCAAAGTAGAGAAGCTTGGTACTGTTAGAACAACTATCAATTAATGGGTCTTCATTTTTCTGTAGAAGAATTCAAAAGTAGAAAAGATAAAATAATTAAACTTTTAAAAGAGGAAAAATTGGATGCTCTCCTGATGTTTAGACAGGAGTCGATGTATTGGCTCACTGGATATGACACATTTGGGTATGTTTTTTTTCAAACATTAGTTTTGGATCAAAAAGGTGATATAATTTTATTAACAAGAGCTCCAGATTTAAGACAAGCACAAAACACATCTAATATTAGTGATATAAGAATATGGGTTGATAAAAATGGATCAAACCCAACTGAAGATCTTAAAGTTATTTTAGATGAATTAAATTTAAAAGGTAAAAAAATTGGAATTGAATATGAAGCATACGGATTAACAGGTCGAAATGCTTTAAGGCTAAATAAATCTTTAGAAAATTACTGCTCAATAGAAGATACTTCTGAATTAGTAACTAAATTAAGAGTTATAAAATCCAATGAAGAAATTGATTATGTAAAAAAGGCAGCAAATTTAGCTGATAAAGCTTTAATTGAGGTTTGGAAACATGCAAAAGCAGGTGTAAGTGAGGCAAAAATTTTAGCTGAAATGAATAAAGTCATATTTGAGGAAGGTGGTGATTATCCTGCAAATGAATTTATAATTGGATCTGGTAAAAATGCACTTCTTTGTCGATACCAAGCTGAAAAACAAATATTAAATTCACAAGATCAACTGACCATAGAATGGGCTGGAACATTCAGACACTATCACTCCGCAATGTTTCGGACTATTCCAATTGGAAAAGCTGATCCAAAACATTATAAAATGCATGAAGCTTGTATTGAGGCTTTAAATAATTGTGAAAATAAATTGAAACCAGGAAACAAAGTTGGTGAAGTATATGATATTCATGCAAAGACTTTTGATGATTTAGGTTATAAAAATTCTAGAATGAATGCTTGTGGTTATTCTTTAGGAGCAACCTTTTCACCTAATTGGATGGATTGGCCAATGTTATACACTGGAAATCCATATATAATTAAACCAGGAAATGTATTTTTTATGCATATGATATTAATGGATTCTGAAAATAATTTAGCAATGAACTTAGGTGAAACTTACCTAGTTACAGAAAGTGGTAACGAAAGACTTGGCAATCAAAAACTTGATTTAGTCGTTATTTGATCAAAAAAGTTTTACATTCCCCATCTCAGTGCCGCTGTATGAACTGGTGAGTCCCAATGCTTTAAGATTTCATCATCACATTTTAGAAGAGTAATTGAAGCACCTTGCATTTCAAGTGATGTACAATAATTTCCAACTAAACTTTTTGTTACTTGAATACCCTTTGATTGCAAAATTTGACATGCATCCTCATAAACTAAATATAATTCTGTTAAAGGAGTGCCTCCCATTCCATTTACGAAAAGTAAATTCTTCTCATTTTTTTCTGGTTTTAAATTATCTAAAATAGCTTCAAGAATATTTCCTACAATCGTTTTTGAGGCTTGAATTTTTTCTCTTTTTCTCCCTGGCTCACCGTGTATCCCTACACCAAACTCCATTTCATCATCGCCTATATCAAAAGTAGGTTTTCCTGCAGCAGGAACAGTGCAGCTTGTAAATGCAACTCCCATCGTACCAGCGTTTTTATTTACTCTTTCACCAAGTTTTTTACATTCTTCGAGTGATCCGCTGTTTTCAGCTAAAGATCCAACTATTTTTTCTACTAATACTGTTGCTGCAACACCTCTTCTTCCAGTTGTAAATGTAGAGTCTTCAACAGCAACATCATCGTTAGTAACAATACTATCATTTTTGCCAGAGTACATTTCAGCTCCCATTTGAAAGTTCATTATGTCTCCAGAATAATTTTTAACAATAAATAAAACCCCTGCACCACTATCAACATGTTCTGCTGCCGCTTGCATTTGATCAGGTGTTGGTGCTGAAAATACAAAACCTGGGCATGCAGCATCTAACATTCCATGACCAACAAATCCTCCATGCATTGGTTCATGACCACTTCCGCCACCTGAAATTAGGGAGACTTTTCCATCTTTGGTTTTATTTTTTCTTGAAACAAAACTTGGGTCTAGATTGACATTTATAATGTCGCTATGTGCCTTACCAAAACCTGTAAGGCTCTCTTTTAAAAAATCATCGTTATTGTTAATAAATTTTTTCATTTTCCCTCCTAATTATTAATTACTGATTTACAAATTGTATCGATTATAAGTTGTGAAGAACGGGCTCCAGGATCTATATGACCTTTTGCACGTTCACCTAAAAAAGAAGCTCTACCTTTTGTGGCTAACATATCTTTTGTGGATAACATTCTTTCTTCAGCAATTTTTATTACTTCATTTAAACCTGATTTAAATTCACTTTCATTTTTTAATTCGTTAAGTTTTTCTGAAACTGGTATTAAAACATCCATCATAGTCTTTTCTCCAACATCGGCTTTTCCTCTTTCTTTCATGGCTTTAATTCCACTAATAATCATTTCACATGCTTTATTAAAATCAACATCTTTATCTAGATCAGGAGATTTAGCCATGGTCATAAAAAAAGTTCCAAATAATGCGCCTGATGATCCACCTATACCTGACAGAACTTTCATTGCTATCATATTTAAAGCTTTAGCTAATGGTAAATCTTTGATTGAATCTTCAAGTTCAACAACTAACTTTAAACCTCTTTGAATGTTAAAAATATGGTCTCCGTCTCCAATTTTTTGATCAAGAACCTCTATTTCAGCAGAATTTTCATCTATAACTTTTTGGACACTTTTTGCTTGAGAAATTAAAAAACTAACGCTCATAAATTCTGTTTCCTTCTTGATCAAATTTTAAAACTTTTTTATTGTTGATGTCAAAATTAATTGTCTCATTTATTGATGATTTATAATTACCTTGAATTGACACAAGTATTTCTTGGTCTTTAAAATTTAAAGCAACTACTGTTTCAGAGCCTAGATTTTCAATTGAGATAATTTTGGCTGAGTGGTTACCATTTCCTATTGTAATATTCTCAGGTCTTATACCAAAAGTAGGTACATCATTCATTCCAAGTAAAGTTCCAGGCAGAATATTGATTTTTGGCGAACCCAATCTTTGCGAAACATATATAGAATTTGGATTTTCATATATCTCTTCAGGAGTACCAATTTGCACCAAATGGCCTTCTTTTAAAACTCCAATTTTATCTGCTAAAGTAGTGGCTTCTGCTTGATCATGTGTAACATAAAGTATTGTTGCATTTAGATTGGTTTGAATGTTTTTTAATTCAACCCTTAAACTCTCTCTTAATTTAGCATCTAGAGAGGATAACGGTTCATCCATCAAGTATAAATTTGGCTCACGAACTAGCGCACGTCCAATTGCAACTCTTTGCATCTCACCACCAGATAATTGTGTAGCTTTATTATTTAGCTTATTTGAAATCTTTAACATACTTGCAATATTCTCAACCTTAGTTTTAATTTCATCCTCAGGTAATTTTCTCATTGGAGATCTTAAAGGGAATGCTAAATTTTCATAAACACTATAGTGAGGATATAAAGAGTATTGTTGAAACACAAAACAAACATCTCTTGATGCTGGTTGATCTTCGGTTACGGACTCATCGTTAAATAGAATACTTCCCTTATCTATTTTCTCTAATCCAGCAATACATCTTAATGTAGTAGTTTTTCCAGCACCTGAGGGGCCTAATAAAACAAAAAACTGACCATCCTCAATGGTAAAATTTATATCATGTAAGGCCTCAATTTTTTTATTATAGGTTTTAGATAAATTTTTTAATTCTATTTTTGCCATTAATTCATAAACTCACTTTTAAGAGATTTATCAGTCTCACCATCAAAAATAATTATGTTATCATTTGAGGGTTTTACTTGAACGTTTTCATTGATTTTAACATTTGTTGAAATATCAGTTTTTACTTTGATTTCTCCAAAATTAGTTTTAACAGTTACAATTTTTCTTGAGCCTAAATATTCAACTCCAAATACTGAACCTTTAAGACCACCTTCGTTAGTAAGAGATAAATTTTCAGGACGAATACCAAATGAGTTTTTTTTGCCTTTTGATATCTCATACTGTTTAGGTATATTAAAATTTGTCCCTTCTATATTTAAAGTCGACTGTTCATTGGAAATCCCTTGATCAATACTTATAAAATTCATTCCAGGGGAGCCAATAAATGATGCTACAAATTTGGTAGCAGGTTTATTATAGATTACTGAAGGTTCATCAGCTTGTAAAATTTCACCACCATCCATTACGGCAATACGATCAGCTAATGACATTGCCTCTAATTGATCGTGTGTTACATAAACAGTGGTAGCGCCAATATCGATGTGTAATTTCTTAAGTTCTAAACACATTAATTCTCTAAATTCTGCATCCAAAGTACCTAAAGGCTCATCCATTAAAAATGCTTTTGGTCTTCTCACTAAAGCTCTACCAAGAGCTACACGTTGTCTATCTCCACCCGATAAAGAAGAAATGTTGGAGTTTAAAATATGATCAATTCTTAAAAGTTTTGCTGCTTCTTCAACTCTAGTTTTAATTTCACTTCTACTATAACCTTGCATTTTAAGTGGAAAAGATAGGTTATTTTTTACATTCATATGTGGATAGAGGGCAAACAATTGAAAAACGAAGGCAATATCTCTCTCAGATGCTCTTAACATTCCAACTTCTTCATCTCCTAAATAAATTTCTCCTGATGTTGGTAATTCTAATCCAGCAATCATTCTTAGAGTTGTTGTTTTTCCACATCCAGATGGGCCAAGCAAAACAAAAAACTCTTTATCATTAATTGTTAAATTAGAATTTTTAACTGCAGTGAAATCTCCAAATGATTTTTGTAAATTTACAATTTTAATTTTAGACATATTAATCCGGAAAGTGACTTGTGATTACGAAACCTATAGTTCCAACTAAAATTACAATAAATGAGTAAGTATACATCCACATTGCAAATGGTTGCAACAACATGAAAACTCCTAATAAAATTAATACTGTAGATAAATTTTCCCAGTAAACTCTTCTAAATATTTTTCTCATTAATGATTTTTCTTCTTGCATTATTTCCTCACTGCTCCAAAAGTAATACCTCTCAAAAGGTGTTTTCTTAAAATAATTGTAAAAATCATCACTGGTAATAAAAATAAAGTTGTACCAGCCCCAATAGCAGGCCAATCCAAACCTCCTTCTCCTATAATTGTCGGGATGAATGGTGGAGCTGTTTGTGCATTAAATTGAGTGAGGAGAACAGCAAATGCATATTCGTTCCATGAAAAAATCATGCAAAAGATTGCTGTTGCAGCAATACCGGTCATTGCTTGTGGAAGAACAACTTTAAAGAATGCTTGAAGTCTTGAGTATCCATCAATCATAGCTGCTTCTTCGTATTCTTTAGGAATTTCATCCATAAATCCTTTTAATAGCCAGACTGCTAAACTTAAATTTACGACTGTATATAATATGATCATTCCAAGGTGAGTATCTCCTAATCCTAATTTTCTATACATAATGAATATTGGAACAGCCACCGCTATTGGTGGAAACATCCTGGTAGAAAGAATAAAAAATAATAAATCATCTTTCAATGGAACTCTAAATCTCGAGAAAGCATACGCCGCTAATGCACCCAAAAATACAGATGCGAAAGTTGACCCAAAGCCAATTATCATTGAATTTGAGTATCTACCTAAAAATTTTGATGGTCCTGTTATGACCATTTCTCTACTTCTAACTAATTCTTCATACCAAGTTTCTGGAGCAGGCAAAGAGTCAAGATATTCCTGAGATTGCCTTGATCTATTAGTGAACAAGTTAACATATCCCTCTAAAGATGGTTCGAACAGTACTTCAGGTGGATAAGAAATTGCACTATTAACATTCTTAAAACTTGTCATTACCATCCAGGAAATAGGTATCAATGTTATTACTGTGTAAACAATAATAATTGTTGCAGCAAGTTTCTTTGAAAACGATGAAGGTTCTAAATATGATCTGGATGTATCCATCAGCGTTCCTTTATTTTATTCATTACTTTTACATAAACATTTCCAAAACCAAAAATAGTTACAAATAAAATGACAGCAAAAGCTGAACTGTAACCAGTTTTCCATTTTTCAAATGCTTCTCTTTTTAAATTTATTGAGGCAAGCTCTGTAGCTGAACCAGGGCCACCAGATGTAAGTTCAACGACCATGTCGAACATTTTGAAATTCTCAATCCCTCTAAATAACAAAGCCAATAATAAAAATGGTAATACAGATGGTAGTGTGATGTATATAAATTGTTGCCATTTACTAGCTCTATCAACTTCAGCAGCCTCATATAAATAATTTGGAACTGATCTTAGACCGGCTAAACAAATCAACATTGTAAAAGGTGTCCACATCCAAGTATCAACTATAACTATCGACCAAGGTGCGAGTTCACTTGAACCAATCATATCAAAACTTCCAAAATCATAAAAAAAGTTTACTACATAATTAAATAAACCTACTTGAGGATTATAAAGATAAGTCCAAAAAACACCCACAACAGCAGGCGATAACATCATTGGTAATACTATTAGTGTGGTTAATAATTCATTACCTTTAAATTTCCTGTTCAATAATAAAGCCAAACCTAATCCAATTACTGCCTGAAGTAACAAAGTCCAAAACATAAAGTTTGCAGTAACCTGCATTTTTTCCCATATGGCCTCTTTATTGAGAACTTTTATATAATTTTTTAAACCGACAAACTGTGGTTCTCTCCCAATTTTATTTGCGTAAAAATTTGTAAAAGACATTCTGATTGCATAAATCAAAGGATAAATATTTATCGCCAATAAAAGAAAGACAGATGGTCCAATGAAAAGCCATGCTACAGCCTTATCAGAAAGTCCTTTAAATTTTTTTTTAACGCTCATATGATTTTTTTAAAAAAAAGGGGAGATATTACCCCCCCTTTTTTTTTTTTATATTTTTAAATATTAATGTTAAAGTTTTCCGTCTGCTTCAAATACTTCAACCCACTCTTCGATAATTTTATCTAGAGCGCCTTTAGCAGTTCCTTTTCCATTAACAACGTAATCATGAATAGCTTCCTGCATAGGTAACATTAACTCAACAAATGTTGGTTCTTGCCAAAAATCTTTGACAATTCCCATTGAGTCTAAGAAACCTTGTGCATAAACTGTAGATGTAGGGAATGATGGTGAATTTAATACATCATTATGACATGAATATCCGCCTAAATCCCACCATTTTTGCTGTACATCTGGTCTTGCAAACCATTTAATATATTCTAATGCAAGATCTTGTTTATCTGAATATTTGACAACAGATATACCTTGTCCACCTAATGTTGCAGCAGCTACGTTTTGTTTTGGATTTGCAAAGAAACCACTAACTCTTCCGTCGCTATCTTCTTTAGAAACACCTGGCCAAAAAGCATACCAGTTCATTTGGAATGCTACTTGTCCTGATTTATATGCATCTAAGTTTGCTACCATATAAGCATCTGAGTGTCCTGGAGGAGCACAGTCCTCATATAATTTTCTATAGAACTCTACAGCTTCTACTGCTTGCGGAGAATTGAAATAACCTTCCATATCGTAGGGTTTGTTTGGATTTTCATACTCCATACCCCATGCATACATAGCAGCAGTTACACCCATTGTAATACCTTCGGATCCACGCTCTGTATTTATAGCAGCACCGTATCTTTTTTGACCATCAATTTCTCGTCCTTGGAAAAAAGTACACATGTCATATAGCTGATCCCAACTAGCAGGTACACCTAAATCATAACCATGTTTCTTTTTGAATTCAGATTTAAGTTCAGGTCTATCAAACCAGTCTTTTCTATAAGCCCATGCTAATGCATCTCCCATAGCTGGTAGTGCATAATAGTTTTCACTTCCTTTTGGCCATGTTGAATACGCATAAACTGTTGCAGGTGAGAAATCGTTCATTGAAATTCCTTCTTTATCAAAAAAGTCATTCAATTTTACGTAGTGTCCATACACTGCACCAGCACCGATCCATTGTGAGTCACCAATTAACAAGTCAAAAGTTTTACCTTTGTTGTTAAGTTCGTTCAACATACGATCAGCAAAATTAGGCCATGGTACGAATTCGAAGTTAACATCTATTCCTGTCTCTGCTGTAAACTCTTTTGTAAGTTCTTGTAATGCATTAGCAGGGTCCCAAGCGGCCCATCCTAATGTTATTGACTTAGCATTTGAATTTGCAGAAAAAGTAAATAGAGAAACAAACAATAAAATCATTATTTTTTTCATTTTATCTCCTATTAATTTAATTATTCTTAATAATAGTCTATCCAAGAAGACTTGTGCCTGCTAGTATTTTTTTTGTAAAAAATAGTTGGGTAAAAAATTAAAGAGAAAGGGGAATTATGAACAAAATAAAAGGTCCTGCAATTTTCCTAGCACAATTTGTAGGCGAAGATGCACCGTTTAATTCTTTAGATAATATTTGTAAATGGGCATCATCTCTTGGTTACAAAGGTATACAAATTCCAAGTTGGGACGGTAGATTAATTGATTTAAAAAAAGCATCTGAAAGTAAAGATTATTGTGATGAGATTAAAGGAATTGCTAAATCACACAATTTAGAAATTACAGAATTATCAACTCACCTACAAGGTCAACTTGTTGCAGTACATCCTGCTTATGACACTGCCTTTGATGGTTTTGCTGCACCTGAAGTAAGAGGAAATCCCAAAGCAAGACAAGAATGGGCTGTAAATCAATTAATGATGGCTGGAAAAGCATCAAACAGTCTAGGAATAGATAAACATGTAACTTTTTCAGGAGCACTTGCTTGGCCTTATGTTTACCCTTGGCCTCAAAGACCTGAAGGGTTAATTGAAAATGCATTTGATGAACTATCAAAAAGATGGAAGCCCATTCTTGATCACTTTGATAATAATGGGGTTGATTTATGTTATGAAATACATCCAGGTGAAGATCTTCATGATGGTGTAACTTTTGAAATGTTCTTAGAAAGAGTTGGTAATCATAAAAGATGTAATATGCTTTTTGATCCAAGTCATTATGTTCTACAACATCTGGATTATTTAGCTCATATTGACATTTATCATGAGAAGATAAAAATGTTTCACGTTAAAGATGCTGAGTTAAATCCATCTGGAAAACAAGGAGTGTACGGTGGATTTCAATCATGGGTAAATAGAGCTGGTAGATTTAGATCGCTTGGTGATGGACAAGTTGATTTTAAATCTATATTTTCAAAACTAACTTCATATGATTATGATGGTTGGGCAGTTCTTGAATGGGAATGCTGCCTTAAACATCCAGAAGATGGAGCAAGAGAGGGAGCAGAATTTATTAAAAATCATATAATTAATACAACAGAAAAAGCTTTTGATGATTTTGCAGGTAGCGGAACTGACCATGAAGCAAACAAAAAAATGCTTGGCATTAATTAATGAATAGAAAAATACGCATCGGCATGGTTGGTGGTGGTAAAGATGCTTTTATTGGAAGTGTCCACAGAATAGCTTTAAGACTTGATGGGTATTATGAATTAGTTGCTGGATCATTTTCATCAGACTTTGAAAATTCAAAAGAAACTGGAAAAAATCTTGGTCTAGAAAATGATAGGATCTATAAAACCTATCAAGAGATGGCTGAAAAAGAGTCAACTAGAGCAGATGGTATTGATGTAGTTTCAATAGTAACTCCAAATCATTTACATGTACCTATTGCAAAAATTTTTGCAGAAAATGGGATTCATATTATTTGCGATAAGCCAATTGGTATGTCTAGTAAGGAAGCAATAGATCTTAAAAAGGTAATTGAAAGCAAAAAATTAATATTTGCTTTAACACATAATTACACTGGATATCCAATGGTTCGACATGCCAGATCTTTAGTTCAAAAGGGAGACTTGGGTTCTTTAAGAGTTATTCAAGCTGAATATCCACAAGATTGGTTAACAACAAAAGCAGAGGATAGTGGATTAAAGCAAGCCGAATGGAGAACTGATCCCAATAGATCTGGTGCTGGTGGTTGTATAGGAGATATTGGAACTCATGCTTATAATTTGATTAGGTTTATAACTGGATTGGAGGTAGATGAAATTTCAGCTGATATTCATACATTTGTTGAAGGAAGAAAAGTAGATGATAATGCCCAAATAATGCTAAGATTTAAAGGGGGTGCAAAAGGATCAATATGGTCAAGCCAAGTAGCAGTTGGAAATGAAAATAATCTTAAAATTAGAATATATGGAGAAAATGCTGGAATTGAGTGGAGACAAGAAGATCCAAATTACTTGAGTTATACTAAATTTGGTAGCCCTGCTCAAAACATTACAAGAGGAAGCAATATTACTAGTGATGAAGCTAAAAATGTAACAAGAATTCCCCAAGGTCATCCAGAAGGCTATTTAGAAGGTTTTGCTAATATTTATAGTGATGTTTACAAAGAGCTATCAGCTAATATTGATAGACAAGAATATGATAAGTCAAATAATTGTTATCCTACAATTGATGATGGAATTGATGGAATGAAGTTTATAGAAAACGTTATTAAGTCAAGTAAGAACAATAGTAAATGGATCCAATTTAATTCTAATTAAATTTTGTTGATAAATATAATTAATAAAACCCATTTTGATCTTTTATTTTTTTTAATAATTTGAAATCAATTTTCTAGAATGATAAATTATCTTTACCATATCTCATGGTAAAAAAGAGACCGATATCGCATCGGTTAAAAGCGAGTTTTGGAAAAACAAACAAGGAGAGTGTATGAAAAGAATGCACAGAGTATTAAGTTCGTTTAGCCGAGGCTCAAAGAACGCTAGGCTAAATCAACTTATGTTTCGAAACTTGAAAACTGTAGAAACTAATGCAAATGGCACAAGTGGATACGTTATCAAATCTGGAAAAAATTCAGGAGAAACATTAGGTCACTTAAAGAAAGAGGCTAAAAAGTTTTAGCTTAAAGAATGAGATATGGGGCAATCATATTTGTATGCCCCATATTTTTTCCTTCCTATTTTACTGGTGTCATAATTTTTTGACCTTCAACTCCCATCGCAACAACAATCGCTTTAACAGGAACATCTCCAATATTTTTTGATTCATGGACTACACCCACATCCTCTACAAATGCATCTCCAGCTTTATAGATATAGCTTTTACCTCCTTGGGTAAGCTCAATCTCTCCTTGCTGAATCATGATTAATACCGGAAAAGAGTGGGTATGAGGAACGACTGGACCTCCAACAGGAACGTTAAACTCAAAAGCAGTTATCTTTGCTTTGCCTGAAGGATATACTATATCGTTACCCATTCCAGTTTGACTTGTAGATATAATTCTCTTTACATGTCCATCAGCTAAAACTGAATTATTTATAACAAATATTGCAAATAGAATGATTATTATTTTTTTCATGTATTACCTTTCTGATTATAAGATAATAGAACACAAATATTTATTTATACGATATGACAAAAAAGGTTTTTAGAAATTATTTATTCCAAGAAACTTTAAACATTACTTCATTTCTTCTCATCATAGGTAATGTAAAGGGACCATTATATGTCGCTCTTATTGCAGGTCCGTTAATATTTATATCATCTTCAATAAGCTTTTGATTAAGAATATCTCTGTGTTTAAAAAAATTTTTGTCAGATGCTCTACCAGAATACTGAATAACTGCGAAATACCCCTCTTTGATTGTTGAAATTTTTATATCTGGGTTATTTGGAAGAGGAGCATTATCTTTAGTAAATTTAGATGGTAAATAGAATTGCATGTAATAACCTTCGTCTTTTTCACCTTGAGTTACTGGAACTGTCATTTTAATTTCCTCAGATTTATTGTTTTGTCCTGAAATGTATCTAAAGAGTTTTCTAAAACTGTTATCGTCATTTTTATTAACAACTTCTACGACCAACCTATCTTTATAGTGTCTTATCTCATAAGTATCAGTTGAATGAACTAAATTATATGGAGCTTCTTCATATGCCATCGATGAAGAATATTGGAAATTAAAAGATAAACAAATTAAAAAAAATATAATTATTTTTCTCATATTACTTACAAGTAATTTTCATTCATGAATAAGTTAATTCTTTTCATGCCCTCAACAATATCATCGGTGCTTCTAGCGTAAGAAAATCTTATAGTTGAATTACCTCTTTTTTGATCAAAATCTAATCCAGGAGTTATGGCAACTCCAGCTTTATTTAAAACTTCCTTACAGAAATTGAGGCTATCAGTGGAGTATTTAGAAATATCAACATAAATATAAAATGCACCATCAGGAGGAGAAAATTTTCCTAATCCAGCTTTAGGTAATTCTTCTAAAAGTATTTCTCTATTTTTTTTATAAACATTTACATTTTCATTTAATTCAATGTTAGCGTCCATTGCTGATAACGCTGTTAATTGGCTTACATGTGGTGGACATATAAATAAATTTTGTGATAATCTTTCTACTTGTCTTACATGATCTTCTGGAACAATCATCCAACCTATTCGCCAACCTGTCATAGAAAAATATTTAGAAAAAGAATTTATAACATAACATTTGTCTGTTATTTCTAACGCTGTTGTGGGATTATTTTCATATTGAATACCGTGGTATATTTCATCACTTATAAAGCTAACATTATTTTCGTGTGCAGTGTTTATTAAATTTTTTAGAGTCTCCTTATCAACCATCGATCCAGTAGGATTTGCAGGAGATGCAACAAGAATACCATTTAAATTATTTTTTTTTATATCTTCAGGTACTGGCTGAAATTTATTTTGTATTTCAGTTTGAATATCTACTGGAATTAATTCTTGAGATTTTAAAATTTGTCGGTAACTAGGATAGCCAGGTGCTGCTATACCTACTCTATCACCAATATTAAACAAAGATGTAAAAGATAAAATAAAAGCTCCAGATGAACCTACGGTTATTACAACTCTATTTGGATTTAAATCAATGTTGTACCAATCTCCGTATAACTTAGAAATACGTTCTCTCAAAGCAGGAAGTCCAAGAGTAACTGTATAGCCTAAGTTATTATTAGATATTTCTTTAGTAATAAATTTTTTTGCTAATTTTGGAGCTGGGGTACCTGGCTGCCCTACTTCCATATGTATAATATGTTTGCCATTTTTTTCAGCTATTCTAGCAGTCTCCATTACATCCATTACGATAAACGGATCAACATTGCTTCTTTTTGAATTTTTCATTTTTAATTTGATTTTAAAAAAATTTATAAATTAATTTTAAAAGTTCTTGCAGATTTTTCTTCGGAAATTTTAAGAATTTTGAATTTAGACGTTTTTTCTAATTTTTGACCTTTGTTTGTCACAAATGATTTCATTTTTTTTACTTCTCCCTCAGGCATCTTTCTTGTGTACTTAAGCGTATGTTTTTTCGAGCCTATAACAAAGATCGTTTTCATAATTTCTATATATTATAAAGTATCGATTGATCCAATAATATTCAAGTTTTTATCTGTCACAACAATTTCACCAGAAGATGTTCCAATATTTAAAATTGCCCCAATAACTACGTAGTGCGTAACAAATACAATATTATTTTTACTTTCTATGCTGTCTATAAATTCATAAAAATCTTTTATCTGTTTATCCTCATTAGCTGCAAATCTTATATCGTAGAATGAATTTAGAGCGTCAAATGTCTCAAAGTCATCAAAAGCATATTTTGCAGTATCTTTACATCTGCACCACTCACTAGAATAAATATTATCAATTTTAATCTCATTTTTTTTAAAAATTAATCCAATTTTTTTTGATTGCTGAATTCCTATTTCATTTAAATTTCTTTGAGAATAACAGTTTTGCAATTCAAAATTTTCTGGATCACCATTGCCTGGGGCAAGTGCATGTCTTATAAATATAAGTTTTCCTCCCTCTTTTAAAGATTCAATAACTTTGTCATTGGCAAATGAATAATTTAATTGAAACAATAAAACTGAAAAAATTAAAATTAATTTTTTCATCTTAAACAGATTGATCTTTAATTAGTTCCTTTATTTGAGGTATCATTATTTTTGGAGACCTCATTGATGGATAAATTTTTTTTACTCTTTCGTAGCTGCTTAAAGCTTTTTCATAGTTTTTTAATTTCATTTGCACTAAGCCTTGACCTGATAAAGCTCCAAAATGTCTTTTTTCTAATTTTAAAACTTCATCAATGTCGTCTTGTGACGCTTGATACTTACCCATCAAATAAAGAACTGTAGCTCTTTTATTCCACGCTTCAGCCCATTTTGGATCCAGTTCGATAACAGTTGTAAATATATTTTCAGCTTTTTGGTATTCTTGACTGTTCATAAATGATGTTCCTCTAGATAATAAACTAGTTAAGTTTTGATCTTTTGGATGCGTTGTCCAAATACCCCAAATTTTCATTTCAGTTTCCCTTGCTGAGATTTCGCCATCTTCTAAAAGTTTTTCAAAAAGTTTATCTAACTGATTATTATCTGCTGAATAGACTGGATTAAAAAATAAAGTTAAGACTATTAAGCTTTTTAAAATAATTTTCATTAATTCTTATTTTCCCCCGACAATCATACCTTCAACATGCATTGTTGGTGAATTGGTAGAATAATTAAATTCTAGATCGTCAGCTAAAGTTATATTTTGAAAAATATTATTTAAATTTCCAGCGATTGTTATTTCGCTTACTGGATATGAAAATTCACCATTTTCAATCATTATACCGCTTGCACCTACGGAATAATCTCCATTAATAATATTTGTGCCGTGACCGATAGTTTCTTTTATGTAAAGAAGTTTTTTTTCTGATTTTATCAACTCACTAAAAGTTTTAGATCCGTTTTCAAAATACAGGTTTGTTGTACCACTTGCTCTACCATTAGACTTCCTGTTTATTTTTTTTCCATTGTAAGTGTCAATCAAATAATCTTGAAGTATTCCATTTTTAATTAAATCTAAATTAATTATACCTATACCTTCACTGTCAAAATAACGTGATCCATTAGCTTTTTTGATATCACCACGATCATTAATATTTAATTCAGTGTTGAATACTTTTTGGTTTAATTTATCTTTTAAAAAAGTAGTACCTTTTGCAATAGCACTTGATGAAATGGCGCTAGCAAAAATTGAAAGAAAGTTTTTTGATATTCTTTTGTCAAATATAAGGCTAATTTTTTCACTTTTAATCTTTTTTGGATTTAATTTTTTTACAGCATGATCTGCTGCGATAGATCCAAGGTCTTTTGGTTTTAAAATGTCACTATAAAATCTTTTACTAGTATATTCATAATCTCTTTCCATACTTCCATTGCTTTTAGAAACAACTTCACAATAAGCTGTAAATTGAGAAGTTTTATATCCATCAGCAAATCCATTTGAATTAGCTAATAAAAAATTTGATTTATTTTCCCCAAATCCTGAACCATTGGTATTTACAATTTTATTATTTGAAAAAGCCTCATCTTCTGCCTCTTTTATATAATTAATTTTATCTTCATTACTCAAATGAGTTTCATCGTATAAATCTAAATCTTTCAAACCGCTAAAATGAAGATCTTTATCTGGCAGTGAATTATATTCATCTTCGGGCGTTATCTTCATTGTTTCAATACATCTATCAACTAATTCATTTAAGTTACTCTCTTTAAGGTTTGATGATGCAATTGAGGACTTTTTTTTTCCTAAATATGTAGTAAGGACAACTCCAAGATTTTCTGATCTTTCAGAACCATCTAATTTTTTATTCCTAACATTAATATTTTCAGATACAGAACTCTGTACCAAAATACTTGCGTCAGTTGAGCCAAGTTTTTTTGATTTGCTAAGACAAATATCAGCAATTTTTTTTAGATAATCTTGATCTTTAATCATTGAGATTACAATTGAGTTCCACCAACTGTCATATTGTTTATTAACAGAGATGGTTGTCCAACACCAACTGGAACGCCTTGTCCTGCTTTTCCACAGGTACCAATTCCTGGGTCTAACATCATATCATTTCCAACCATTAAAATTTCTTTTAATGATGATGGTCCGTCACCTATTAGAGTTGCGCCTTTAATGGGAGCTCCTACTTTGCCATTAATTATTTCATATGCCTCAGTACAATTGAAAACAAATTTTCCTGATGTTATATCCACTTGACCACCACCAAAACTTACCGCAAATATACCCTTATCGACTGATTTAATCATTTCCTCTTGAGTGTTTGTGCCGCCTAACATGATTGTATTTCTCATCCTTGGCATTACGACATGTTTATAACTTTCTCTTCTTCCATTTCCTGTGGATTTTGTATTCATTAATCTGGCGTTTAATCTATCTTGCATAAAATTTTTTAGAATTCCGTCCTCTATCAAAACAGTTCTTTCGGTTGGAGTTCCTTCATCATCAATATTTAAACTACCTCTTCTATTATCTATTGTACCATCATCTATTATTGTAACTCCTTTGCTTGCAACTTTTTTTCCTACTAAATCATGAAACGCAGAGGTTTTTTTTCTATTAAAGTCACCCTCTAAACCATGACCAACAGCTTCATGAATTAAAATAGCAGGCCAGCCTGGTCCGAGTACAACTTTCATCTCTCCAGCTGGTGAGGGTTTGCTTTCTATGTTTGTGTTTGCAATCCTAAATGCTTCATCGCAAACTTTTTTCCAGTTATCGTTCTTTAAATATTCATCATAATCTTGTCTTCCACCAATTCCATAAACACCAGTTTCTTTTCTTCCATTTTTTTCAACCATCACTGACATGTTAATTCTAACCAATGGTCGATTATCTGATAATAGCTCTCCACCAGATCTAATAATTTCAATATTTTTCTTCTCAGCTAAAAGACTAGCTGTAACTTGCTTTACACTACTATCTTTAGATCTGGCATACTCATTCATATTATTAAGTAACTCTATTTTTGATTTCATTGATTTGCTTTCAATCGGATCAATGTCTTTATAAAGTTTTTGATTAGTTTTTTTTATTTCTGAGTTGTAAGTGCCACTATTGTTTTTTAAGGTTGATTTAAGATTATCACTTGAATTTTTTAACGATTTTTCTGAAATTTCATTTGAATGTGAGTAAGCCACGGTATCGCCTGTGACCGCTCTAAAACCATAGCCTAAATCAGAGGTATAGTTTGAACTTTTGATTTTATTATCATCTAAGACGATAGTTTCAGATTTTGTATCTTCGACGTAAAGTTCGCCATCATCACAACTATTTAAAGTCTCTGAAACAATTTTATCAGCTTTTTCTAAAGATAAATCTGAGTTTTTTAGTAAAGAGGTCATGTATTATATTTAAGGGCGAATAATTTATAATCAAGAATGATATGCGCGATCATTGATCACATCAAAACACATAAATTAGCTAATTTTATCTAAAAAAAAATTGGTTAAATATTTTACAGTTGCTTTTGGGTTTTGTTCTGGAATGAAATGACCTGAATTTATTGCATGTCCTTCAATTTTTTTAGTTGTATATTTCTGCCAAATTTTTACTGGTTTGAACTGTCTACCAATTACACCCTTTTTTCCCCACAATACTTGAATAGGAATATTTAGTTTTTTCTTTCTGTCTTTTTTATCATGATCCAAGTCAATTGTTGCAGAAGCTCTATAATCTTCGCATGATCCATGAATTCTTTTTGGTTGCTTAAAACATTTTAAATAACCTTCTTCAACTTTTCCAAATTTATGATTTCCAGACCATTTATCTAGGCAGTTTTTCATCCATTTTCTTGGATCACTCATAATCATTCTTTCAGGTAGCCATTTAGGTTGAATTAAAAAAAACCAATGAAAGTATGCTTTAGCAAAGTCTTTAGTTGTTAATTCATACATATCTAATGTGGGGCAAATATCTAAAACACTCAAAGCTAATATATTTTTTCTATGGTCCCTTGCTAATCTGTGAGCCACTCTTCCTCCTCTATCATGTCCAGCTACAAAGAATTTAGAATAACCTAATTTTACCATTATTTGTTTCATGTCACTTGCCATTTCTCTTTTGGAATAATTAAAATGATTTTTATCTGAGGGTGGAGCTAAACTATTACCATATCCCCTTAGGTCTGCAGCAATAACCGTAAATTTTTTCGATAATTCTAGAGCAGTCTTGTGCCACATTAAATGTGTTTGTGGATAACCATGAAGCAAAAGTAACGGCGGACCCTTACCTCCTACTCTACAGAAAATTTTACCTTTTCTAACTTTTACGTATTTTGACTTAAAACCTTTAAACATGCTTAATAATATGAATTTTTGAAAGTATAACTAATCAAAGCTTAGTATCAATATTAATAATATTTAATTTGAATTTACTTTGTGCACCTGTATAAATTCGGATTTGTGAGAATTGAAGAAGAATTAAAACTAGATTATTCAGACGTCCTTTTTAGACCTAAAAGAAGTACGCTACAAAGTCGTAAAGATGTAAATCTTTTAAGAACATACAGATTTAAATATAGTAAAAATGAGTGGTCGGGTATTCCAATAATGGCTGCAAATATGGATGGGGTCGGAGAGCTTGGAATAGCTGAGAAATTATCTGAATATGGCATGATTACATGTTTAACTAAACAACATGATGTAAAAAAAATAAAACAATTTAGAAAAATTAAATCTATTTATAAAAATATAGCTATTAGCATTGGTACTAAAAAAGAAGATTTTGAAAATTTAAACAAAGTTTTAAGAGAATTTGGATTTATAAAGTTTATTTGTATTGATGTTGCTAATGGCTATTCTGAATACTTTAGTAAATTTCTTAAATCTGTAAGAGATAAATATCCTACAAAAACTATTATAGCTGGAAATGTAGTTACTGCGGACATGACACAAGAACTTATTTTATCTGGTGCAGATATTGTAAAAGTTGGGATTGGTCCAGGAAGTGTTTGTACAACAAGAATTCAAACAGGAGTTGGCTACCCTCAATTAAGTGCCGTAATTGAATGTGCTGATGCAGCCCATGGTTTAGGAGCTCATATAATTGCAGATGGCGGATGTACGTGTCCTGGAGATGTTGCAAAAGGTTTTGGAGGTGGTGCAGATTTTGTAATGTTAGGTGGAATGTTTGCAGGTCACGACGAAGGCAAAGGGAAAATAGTTAAATCAAACGGCTCAAAATATATTGAGTTCTACGGCTCAAGCTCTGAAACAGCAAATAAAAAGCATTATGGAGGGTTATCAAATTACAGAAGCAGTGAAGGAAGAACTGTAAGAGTTAAATATAGAGGAAAAATAAAAGATACAATTCAAGATATTCTAGGTGGTGTTAGAAGCAGTTGCACTTATGTGGGTGCTCCCTCATTAAAACAATTAAGTAAATGTACTACTTTTGTAAGAGTTGCAAAACAATTTAACGATACTTTCACAAAATAAAAATGAAAGAGTATAAAATTGCATCCATTGCAGGAGATGGAATTGGAAAAGAAGTTGTTCCAGAAGCTTTAAAAATACTTAAAGAAGTAGCAAATCAGCATCAATTTAAATTAAAGATCGATGAATTTGATTTCTCATCATGCGATTATTATGAAAAGCATGGAAAAATGCTTCCTGATGATTGGAAAAAACAAATTGGTAGTCATGATGCAATATTTTTTGGTGCAGTAGGTATGCCAGATAAATACCCAGATCATATTACTTTATGGGGTTCCCTACTCCAATTTAGAAGAGAATTTGATCAATTTATCAATTTAAGACCAGTAAAATTGTTTGAAGGAGTAAATGCACCCTTAGCAAATAAAAAACCTGGCGACATAGATATGATGATAGTGCGTGAAAATACTGAAGGCGAATATTCTTCGGTAGGTGGAAAAATGTATCAGAATACTGAAAGAGAAATTGTTATACAAGAAACTATAATGTCTAAACATGGAATAGATAGAGTTCAAAAATTTGCATTCGAATTAGCGAAAACAAGAGATAAAAAAAAATTAACTAATGCCACAAAATCAAATGGTATTTCTATTACCATGCCATACTGGGACCAACGGTTTTATGAAAATAAAAAAAATTTTCCCGAAATAAAAACAGATCAGTTTCATATTGATATTTTAGCTGCAAGATTTGTTTTAACACCAGAATGGTTTGATGTTGTCGTAGCCTCAAATTTATTTGGAGATATTTTATCTGATTTAGGACCAGCATGTACTGGAACAATTGGTATTGCACCATCAGGAAATATTAATCCAACAAATAAACACCCTTCTTTATTCGAGCCTGTTCATGGATCAGCACCTGATATTGCTGGAAAAGGTATTGCAAATCCGATAGGTCAAATTTGGTCTGGCGCTATGATGTTAGATTATTTAGGTGAAAAAGAAGCTGCCACACGATTAGTAAGTTCAATAGAAAAAACATTATTAGAAAAACAAAATAGAACAAAAGATCTGGACGGTGATAGCAATACAAAAGAATGTGCTTATAAAGTTCTTTTAAATCTCTGACTGCTACAAATCATATATTTTTTTTAAATTTTTTTTAATTTGTAAATTTGGTATACGAAAATAAAAATCTAGTAATATTAATTTAAACACATCTTTAAAATGTTGACTGCTGTTTTTTGTATTACCTACATTCTTTATATCCATTTCTGATAAATTAAGATTTTCAATTTTATAGACATTTTCATATATTAAATTTGCTTTAGGATTATAGGTAAAAATTTGTTTAATATATATATTTCTATCGAGGTTTTTTTGTGGATAAACTTTTGGTTGATAAGATGGTGAAGATTTTTCTGCCTCTGAAATATTATCTCTCTTTTCAACTAACTGATTTTTAATCTCTAGAAAAATGATAGGATCATAAAAAATTAAATCATCAAATTCTATAACATTTTTTAATATAGTTTCAAAATTAAGCGTTATAAAGATTTTTTTGCAACTAAAAAAATACTCGTAAACAAAATCATTAGAGTTGTAAATTTTAATCTCCTCTAAAGTTATTGATTTTTCTTTTAAGTTGAAATCAACATTTTCTATTGAGACTTTTTTTTCAGTTACTTTCTGTAGACTATAAACAAAGATTTTTTTTACAAAAAAGTTTTGAAAAAAAAAAATTATAAATATTAATAAAAATAATGCGGGCGCTAAAAATCTGAATATCATTTATTTAAACAGATAATTATACTCATAAATTTTAAGTTAAAATGTTAAATATTTTATTGCAAAAAATATAGTAGCAAATGAAGCAAAGGTTGAGATAAACAAAGCTTTAATGATATTTTCAGGACTTACATTATAGGCAGAACATAATACTACTGCAGTGTGTCCGCATGGGGCAACACTCACAAAAAATGCACCAGGAATATTTTCGGGTAGTCCTGCATCGAATAAGGTAAAACTAATTATTAAAAGAATGATTGGTGAAACAACTAATTTTAAAAAAGAAATAGAAGCAGTTAATTTATTAATAACTTTTTTTGTATAAAAAGATAATGTTATTCCAATAGCAAAAAGTCCTATTGGGGATACACATGCTGCTAAAACAGATAGAACGTAGTCAATTGGAGTATTATCTATCTTTATATTAAACAAAAATAGTAAAATCCCAATTACAATTGAGAATATCATTGGATTAAGAATTATATTTTTAACAAACGTTGTTAATTGAATATTTTTTTTAGTAGTCAATTCTAAAAAAAAAGCAATCACAGATAATAAAATTACACCATCCATTAAAATTATACTTGTTACTTGTGTGATAACTTCAGTTCCAAAATATATTTTGGTGATTGGCAATAACAATGTTACATGATTTGAAAGTGCAACCATTAAAGCCCAAATTATTGATTCAGGAATAGGTCGTTTAAAAAATTTCGATGTAAACATAAATGTTAAAAATCCAAGACTACCCTGCATTAAGAAATAAGAAATTATTTGTTTTAAATCAACTTGACCTATTTCACTTTGGGCTACAAATTTTATAATTAAAGCAGGAACTGCAACATAGAATAAAAATAAGTTTAAAACTTTTGCATGACCTAAATCGAAAATTTTAAATTTTCCAAAAACAAAACCAAATAGTGTGATAAAGATAAAAGGTGTTAACCCAAGAAATATTGAATACATTTTATTAAAGTATTGTTATTCTATGAAGTATTCTGTTTCCTTTAAAAGGTGTAGCCTGATGGAGCATGGCTCTGTTATCCCAAATAGCAAGCTGATCTTTTTCCCATTCTAATGAATATTGAAAGGTTTTTTTTGTCTGATGATTGAATAAGAATTTCTTTAGTTCTTTTTTTTGTTTAGTCATATGTGTATTAAATTTTAAAAAGTGCCCTGGGCTACAGTATATAGTTTTTTTATTTTTAATAGTTCTAATTATTTTATGTCTGGAAATCAGTTCTTTAGATATTTTTCCTTTTTCTTTTTCTCTCTCAACTGTTGTAATAGATATTGGTCCATGTGAAGAGTAGATACCTTTTAATTTTTTAAGCTTATTCTTATAATTTTTTGATAATTTTTCATAAGCCAAGTACTGTGAAGAAAAGTCAGTATTAGCAACACCTTTTTTAGGTACTAGTTTTGAAAGTAACATCGTGTATCTAGGGGGTTTTTTTGTATAAGAGGAGTCTGTATGAAATTGTTCACCAAAACTAGGCCCTTTGTCAGTAGATTTTCGTTGTACAACAGTTATTTGAGGATATTTTTTATTTAAACCTTTCAATCTTGGATAATTAGCTGGTTTACCAAATTTTTTTGCAAAATTAAGATAATTCTTGGAAGTAAGTTTTTGTTTTGGAAAATAAATCATTCCATACTTATCAAGTGTTGATTTAATTTCTTTTAATTGCTTCTTATCAATTTTATTAAGGTTGCAAATAATTTCTGCAGCCCTATTTTTTTTTGAAATTATCTTAAACATTAAATATTTTTTATATTTTTTTGATTTAAAGGTTTTTTGATTATTGTTACAGGGTATTTTTTCTTTTCAACTTCAATAGATAAATTTTTATTAATCAAGTCTTCAATAGAATTTCCAGAGTTGACATAACCAAATGAAATATTTTTTTTAAAATTGAATGAATAATTTCCTGATGTTGTTCGGCCAATTATTTTATCATCTAAATAAATTGGCTCTTCATGAAGCAACAAAGGTTCTCCAGGTATGTTATCTTTTAATACCATCATGGCTAATAATTTTGTAGGTTTTTTATTTTTAATTTTTAATAATGCTTCTTTTCCAACAAAATTTATATTTTTTTTATAACTGATTGCAAAACTAAGTCCTGCTTGATATTGATTTTCTTCAGGTGATATATCATGTCCCCAATGTAAGAAACCACTTTCCATTCTCATAATATCCATAGCATGAGCACCACACAGTGATAAGCCATGATTTTTACCCTCTTTAATAATGGCTAAAAATAATTTTTTGCTTTCATCTATGTTTATATATAATTCAAACCCTATTTCACCTACATAAGATAATCTTTGAGCCCAGACTTTAACTCCGTTAATAGTAACGAATTTTCCATGACTAAACTTTATACCTTCATTTGTAAAATCGTCATTACTGATATTAGATAGTAATTTTCTTGAGTTGGGTCCGTATAATCCTAAGCATATTAAATCTTCTGTCACATCTTTAAAATTGACCTCTTCTGAAATATGTTTTTTTATATGAAATTTATCATGTTCTCTTGTTGCTGCTGAACCTATCACTCTAAAATAGTTTTTTTCAAGACAAGTTACAGTAACATCGGTCTCTATTCCTCCATCTTCATTTAACATCTGGGTATAAGTTGCTCTACCCTCAACATCTTTTATGTTTGCAGTACATATTTTTTGTAATTCTTCGTGAACATTTTGCCCCTCAAGGTCAAATTTTGAAAAAGGAGATAACTCAAATAATCCGACGTTTTCTCTGGCATTTTTAGTCTCATACTCAGCTGATGGATACCAATTTTGATAACCAAAACTATAATTGTAATCAGCCTTTTCACCTTTTAATGCATACCACATAGGTCTTTCAAAACCACCTGAGGTTCCAAAACAAGCTCCTAATTTTTTTAGCTCCTCTTGGTAGGGTAATACAATTTGGTTTCTTGATGTTTTATGTTGTTTAAATGGCCAATGCATTCCATATAAATCACCAAGTGTTTCTGTTACTCTTTCCATTATAAATTTTTTTGATGAATGAAATTTTTGAAATCTTTTAATATCTAATGAAAATAAATCTTCATTAATATGTCCATTAATTATCCATTCTGCAGTAACTCGTCCAGCACCTCCTGAACTTGCAATTCCAATACTATTAAAACCACAACATGTAAAAAGTTTATTAATCTCAGGAGTTTCACCTAAAAGATATTGAGTATCAGGAGTAAATGATTCTGGGCCAGAGAAAAATTTTCTAATTCCTGCATTTTCCAACATAGGCAACCTGTGAAATGATTTTTGTAAATAAGGTTCGAAATGATCAAAATCATCTGGTAATTCACCAAATGAAAAATCATCTGGCACAACACCAGTATTTTTAAAAGCTGGTTTTGCATTTGGTTCAAAAATTCCAACTAACATTTTTCCTGCATCTTCTTTAAGATAGAGACAATTATTATAATCTCTTAAAACTGGTAAGTTTTTTGGTAGATCTTTCATTGGTTCTGTGATCACATAAAAATGTTCATTGGGATACAATGGAATACTAACATTCATTTTTTCACCTATTTGTCTAGACCACATACCTGTTGCTAAAACAACATATTCACAATCAATTTTTCCTTTATTGGTCTCAACTCCAACTATAGAATTATTTTTAACTAGAATTTTTGTTACAGGCGTTTTTTCAAAAATTTGTGCTCCTTCCATTCTAGCAGCTTTAGCTAAAACATTAGTTACACCTACTGGGTCAGCTTGACCATCTTTTGGCATAAAAACACTTCCAATAATGTCCTCATTATTTACAACAGGATATAAATTCTTTGTTTGTTTTTTATCCAAAACATGCACTTCAACATCAGATAGTTGAGCGGTAGTTGCTTGTCTCAACAACTCTTGCATTCTCTCTTTAGTGGTAGCTACTGTAATTGCACCATTCTGTTTTAATCCTATAGATAATTCAGTTTTCTTTTCTAATTCTTGATAAAGATCCAAAGTATATTTTCTTAACTTTGTAATAGTAGATGAAGCTCCTAATTGACCCATCAAACCAGCTGCATGCCATGTAGTTCCAGATGTTAATTGGTCTCTCTCTAATAGAACTACATCTTTCCAACCAAATTTAGCTAGATGATATGCACACGATGTTCCAGCTACGCCACCTCCAATAACTACAACTTTAGTGCTTCTTGGTAAATCTTTATCCATGAATATATTTTTAAAGTATAATAATACTTAAAAACAAACAATGTGGTCAATGTGAATTGGTCGTTTAATACCAAATTTTTCGTCTATTTCATGCTGGTGAATATGGTGTGAATGAACAAATACAGGAATTTGTAACTCACTTGGTGTTTTTAAAGTATAAATAAAATTTGTTCCTCTAAATTTACGATCAACGACTTCTAATTTTAAATTACTTTTATCATCATGTTCTAAATCTTCTGGTTGTAGTAAAAGTTTTACCTCTGAACCATTTGGATAATGTTTAACAAAATTACCTTTAATTGTTCCAAGATCTTTATTTTCTAAACTATTTTCGCTTGTAACTTTTGCAGGAATTAAAATTCCTCTATTTAAAAAATTTACAACTTCTACTGAATTAGGAAAATGATAAACATTATAGGGATCATCAAATTGTTTAAGTTGTTTATTTAATATTATTCCGCATTTACTTCCCAAGTAAAACGCTTCGTATGAATCGTGTGTAACAATTATAGTTGTTATTTTGGATTTACTTAATAATTGTTTTAATTCAACTTGAATTTCTTCTTTAAAGCTTTGGTCAACATTGGACAATGGCTCGTCTAATAATAATAAGTCTGGATTCGAAACCAAAGCTCTTGCTAGTGATGATCTTTGCGCTTCACCGGCACTTATCTCATGTGGATATTTATTTAATATTTTTTTTAAATTCAAAAATTCTACTATTTCTTTTGCATTTATTTTAATTTTTTTTTTATTTTTTTTTTCTGTACCAATTAATATATTTTTTTCAACATTGTAGTGTGGAAATAAACTATTGTCTTGAAAAGCAAGTGAAATATTTCGGTCCTCTGGCTCAATGTGAATTTTTTTTGAAGATATAGTTTTATTATTGATAATTATAGAACCATTATTAATCTTTTCTAATCCAGCGATTGTTCTCAAAATCGTAGTTTTTCCTATTCCTGAAGGTCCTAGAAGACAAATAATGTCTCCTTCGTTTTGAACTGAAAAAGACACATTTTTAACTTTTGTTTTTCCACCAGCTTTGAAATCAACGTTATTTACTTCTAAAAAGTTATTAGCCATTATTCTCTTTTAAAATATAATTTGACGTTATTGTAATAAAAAAGGCAGCAATTAAAATTAAAAATAATGATGGTACCGCTGCTGCTTCAAGCATATCCTCTGATGCTGAGATATAAGCAGTAGTTGCAAATGTTTCAAAGTTAAATGGGCGTAGAACCAAGGTAATTGGCAATTCTCTAATTATTTCAAGAGATATCAAAATTACCACAAATAATAATGAATTTCTTAAATATGGCACATGAATATTTAGAAATGTTTTTCTTTTTGAATAACCAAGAAGATATGCGCTCTCATCAACTGAAACGTTTATTTTTTCATATCCTGATTTTATTCCATTGAAAGCTAGTGAGTAAAAACGAACAAAATATACAATAACTAAACCTAAAATAGATCCGATAAATAATTTTTTAATTGATAAAAAACCTAAAGATTTAATTATATTCTCATCAAACCAGGCGATAAAGGTTATAAAAGCGACAGCTAAAATAACACCTGGTATGGCGTAACCTGAAATCGACAGTGTGGATAAAAAATTTAATGTTTTATTTCTTGAAACTCGATTTCCATAATTAGAAATCAGAGCAAATGTTATTAGAACTAAACTGGATAATCCTACTAAATAAAGTGTGTTTAACAAAAGATTAATTACATTTATGTCAAAGAAATTTTCTGGAAATTTTATTGTCCAATAAAGCATTTGTCCTAATGGAAATAGAAAACTTATAAAGAACAATAAAAAACAAAATAAAAAGGCAAAAAAAGAATTTGTTCCAGAAAGTTTTATTTTTTCTTTTTGTTTAAAAGCGCCTCTTGTATCCAAGTGATATTTCGCTTTTTTTCTAGATAGATTTTCAGTCAGAAAAAGAATAAATATAAATAACAATAGAAAAAATGAAATTCTATTAGCAAAAGCTAGATCATCAAAAGTTATCCAAGCATTATATATACCTGTTGTAAGTGTATTAACTGAAAAAAAATCTACTGCCCCAAACTCTGCTAGTGTTTCCATTGCAACTAAAGAGAGACCAGCAACTATTGCAGGTCTGGCAGCTGGTAATATTATTGAATAAAAAGATTTAAATTTTGAAAAACCCAAATTTTTTCCAAGGTCTATTAAATTTTGTGATTGATATAAAAAAGAAGATCTTGCAAGAATATAAACATAGGCATAAAGAGAAAACGAAATAGATAATATTAAACCAAACATTCCATCAAACTTTGGTATACTTTTATTGTACTCACCATCACCAAATAAAGTCTTTAATATAGTAAATGCAGTGCCATAATTGTCAAAAAATGCAAATAAAGAGTATGCATAAATATAGGGTGGTATAGCAAAAGATAAAATTAATGCCCATTTAAAAAAGTTAACTCCTGGAAATTTGTAAAAAGAGACTATGTAAGCAGATCCAACACCTAGAAAAAAAGTTAGTATTAAGACACCAACTAAAAGTGACAAAGAATTAAAAATATATTCAAACAAAAAAGTTTTTTTAAGTATGTCAAAATATCTGGAAGTATCTTCAAAAAAGCTAAAAGAGACTGTCAAAATAGGAATTATAACAAGCAATGAAATAAGCAGAGAGCTTAAAAACCAGATGTTAAATTTGTTTGTAAACATAGAGATATTTGTAATTTAAATGACCTATATAGTCTCTTTTAATATTTTTAAAAGTGCCTACGAAGGATGCATAGGCACTTTAATTAAGAAAAGTCAGATATTGAATACCTTTGAAATGTGCGGAAAATCTTTAGTACTTATCTCTGATAATTTCCTTTTATTTATTCTTTTGTTAATTTTTTTACACTCCTCAGCACATGGTACACATGCATTGGCTGATTTATTTAAATTAACCTCAGACATAAATTTTTTTTTTACTTTCAATGTTACTTCCAACCAGCAGCCGTCATCACCTCTAAGGCGTCAGCTTGCTTTGCTCCATAACTAGCAACACTCGTTGTTAGATCTTGTTTAAAATCTAAACCTAAGTTGTTTACTACCAATGGACTTGGTGAAACTCCAGCTATCATTGGAAACTCAAAAGTATTATTTGTAAAGTGTTCTTGAGCTTCTGGTGATAATAAGAAATCAACAAGTGCAATTGCATTAGTTTTATTGGGCGCTCCTTTAACTAAAGCTGCACAACTTATATTCATGTGTGTTCCTCTATCATTCTGATTAGGAAAAAAAGCTTTAACTTTTTTTGCAGCTTCTTGTTGTTCAGGTCCTTTATTCCCAGATAACATCAAAGCTAAGTAATAAGTATTTGCAACAGCAATATCAGCTTCTCCTGCTGCTACAGCCATAATTTGTGCTCTATCATTTCCTTTTGGATCTCTTGCCATGTTTGCAACAACTCCTTTAGCCCATTCACGTGCAGCTTTTTTTCCATTATTTTTAACTAATGAAGCTACAAGAGATTTGTTATAAATGTTGCTAGAAGCTCTAATTGCAATTCTGCCTTTCCATTTTGGATCAGCTAAACTTTCATAAGTTAACCCTGACAACTCAGCACCACTTACTCTTTCTGGTGAGTAGTAAACAATTCTTGCTCTTTTTGCTACTCCAACCCAGTGTGTAGTTCTAAAACTTTTTGGTACAGATGATTTAATTGTAGATGAAACTAAGCCTGATTGAGTCATTCCTTTTGCTTTAAATGCACCACATCTTCCAGCGTCAGCAGTTATGTAAAGATCGGCAGCTGAATCAGCGCCTTCTTCGATCATTCTTTTTTCTAAAGCACCAGCCTTACCATTGATTAAGTTTACTTTAATTCCTGTTGCTGCTGTAAATTTACTATAAAGTTCTGCATCAGCTTTATAATGTCTTGCATTAAAAATATTTACCTCATTTGCTATTGCAAAGTTTGATGCAAATAAGGATAAGATTAATGCCGATATTGTCAATTTTTTCATATATCTCTCTCTTTTAGTTTTTATAAATTATAATGATTTTGATAACTATTCGCAATGATAATGATTATCAATCGCATTAATGACGCACTTAACGCCTATATTATTGATATTTTAAGACTTAAATTCTGAAATTTTACTATAAAGAAAGTTTCTGAAGGTTGTCACTCTAGCTACATTTTTCAAAGATTCTGGAAAGACAAAGTGAGCCTCTGTAATCGGACCCTCAACACTGGGTAGAACTTTAATTACATTTCGAGATAAAGAAACTAAATAGTCTGGAAGAGCCGCAAGGCCTACACCACTTTCGACTGCTAACAGTAAACCCATAACGCTATTTACTTTCATAACAGGTTTTCTTTTTTTATTATCTTTTATACCAAGTTTTAATGCCCAATCTGGGTTAAACACTGGTGATGGGGCTCCTCTACCAAATGATATAAAGTTATGCTTGCTTAAATCATTAATAGATTTAGGCATGCCATGTTTTTCAAGATACTTATTTGAGCCATATATATGATAATTTATATCCATTAGTTTTCTTTGAATATAATTTAGTTGTTTTGGTCTTCTCATAAATATTCCAATATCGGCTTGTCTTGTACTTAAATCTAACTCTTTATCGTCAAAAATTAATTCTATTTCAATTTCTGGATTTAATTGCATAAACTCTTGAATTCTTGGGGTTAACCAGTGAGTACCAAAACTTCTAACAGTTGTAATTGTTAGTTTTCCAGTTGGTTTATGTTTTTGATCTCCTAAAGTTGTTTCTACCTCCTTTAGTTTACTAATAACTTCATGTGCAGTTTTATAAACATATTCACCATTTTCTGTGAGCGTTAATCCTCTTGCATGTCTTTCAAATAACTTTACTTTTAAATCTTCTTCTAAAGATTGAATTTGTCTACTAATTGCAGATTGGCTTAGATTTAAAATTACAGTAGCGCTTGTAAAACTACCAGCTTCAGCTACTGCATGAAAAATTTTTAATTTGTCCCAATCCATTATTTATTTACATCCACTAGAATTCTATTTTTCAGTTTTCCTTCAAGCATTTCCGGAAATACAGTCAATAGTTCTTCAAGCCCAACTATTTTAATTGATTTTTCTATAATACTAAAATCTACTAAACTTGGTACTTCACCCCATACAAATTCTTTTCTTTTGTTGCTTACATTAACTGAGTCTACGCCCCATAGTTTTACAGCTCTGATATAAAAAGGAACAACAGAAGTATTTAATTTGTTAGTTCCACTCGCATTACCACAAACAGCTACAATTCCTTTTAATCTTGTTTGAGATATTGCGTTTGCTAAAATATTTCCACCAACAGTGTCAACAACACCATCCCAAGTACCTTTACCAATTAATCTTGGTTCACCTTCAAATTCTTTACGATCTAAAACAGTTTTTGCTCCTAATTCTTTTAAATAATCAGCTTTTTCAGGTTTTCCTGTGATTGCGGTTACATTACATCCCATTTTTGACAGAATATTTACTGCAACCATCCCTACTCCACCTGTTGAACCTGTTACAAGGACATCGTTCACTTTACTTTGTAGTAATAATTCTTCTTTTGCTTTAACGGCAAATGCACACAACATTGCTGTAAAGCCTGCAGTACCCATCATCATTGCTTGCTTCAAATCAATACCTGAAGGTTTCTTTATCAGAAATTCTTTTTTAACTCTTGCATATTGAGAGAATCCTCCATGAAATAATTCTCCAACCCTACAACCAGTAAGTATTACCTCATCACCTTCTTTAAATTCATCTGACTTGCTTTCTGCTACTGTACCTGAGAAATCAATTCCAGGAATTCTTGGAAACTCTTTAACTAATTTTGCACCATCTTTTAAAATCAAAGCATCCTTATAATTAAGATCTGAGTATTGTATTTTAACTAAGACTTCACCTTCCTTTAAAAAATCAAAATTTAATTCTTTAACTTCTTGAGAAAAATTTTCACCCACCTGGTTTATAACCAGGGCTTTGAAAGTATCAGACATGTGTAATTATACTCTATTCTTTAATAAATCGTAAGTATCTATTCTGAATAGAAAGATCGTCCTTAAATTGACCTAAAAAGTAATTAGTAACTGTAGATGCTCTTTCTTTTTTTATCCCTCTAGTAGTCATACATTGATGAGCTGCATCGATTGTTACTGCAACACCCTTAGCATCAAGAGCAGTCATAATTGATTTAGCAATTTGTAGTGTTAATCTTTCTTGTGTTTGCAACCTTTTTGCAAATACATCAACAACCCTTGCTAGCTTACTTAGTCCTACAACTCTTTCTTTTGGTATGTATGCAACGTGTGCCATACCCAATATTGGAACCATATGATGTTCGCAATGACTTTGCACAGATATATTCTTTTGAATTACCATGTCATTATATCCTTCAACGTCACCAAAAGTTTTTTCTAAAACTTTATTAGCATCCTCTTTATACCCACTAAAAAATTCCTTATATGCTTTTATTACTCTCTTTGGTGTTTCTAACAAACCTTCTCTATTTGGATCCTCACCAATCCAAGTTAATATCTTAATCAAAGCTTCTTCAGCTTCTTTATCTGAAACTTGTTTAGTCTCTAAATTTTTATTGTCTGTGTCTTTTACTAATTTCATAGCGCCTTTTTATACAGTAAATCCTTAAATTTAAAATATTTAATATATTCAATAATATGTTAGATATTGCGGCTTATATATGTTTAAAAAAAGAGAAAATGTCGCTGATATAGAGGAAGGCAACCTATTATCTCCAAAATTCGATAATGATGGTTTAATTCCTGTAGTTACAACATGTGCAGAAACCAAAGAGATTCTAATGCACGGTTATATGAATGTTGAAGCTTTAAAATTAACAATAGAAACAAAAGAAGCTCACTACTGGAGCAGGTCTAGAAAAGAAATTTGGCATAAAGGAAAAACTAGCGGCTTTACTCAAAAAGTAAAAGAAATAAGAATTGACGATGATCAAGATGCAGTTTGGATAACTGTAGATATTGGTGATGGTGCAAGTTGTCATGTTGGTTACAGATCATGTTTTTATAGATCAGTACCTACAGGCAAAATTGAAAATGGACGTAAAGTAGAAATGAAATTTGAAGAAGAAAAGAAAAAATTTGATCCAGAAGTTGTTTATAAAGGACAACCTAATCCTACTAAAATTTAATGAGTGAGGCTCAAAAAAACGTTCTTGGTGAAGATCTTGAAGAATGTTCAAAAAATCCATTAACTGGTTGGTACAGAGACGGTTGTTGTAACACAGATGAAAACGATCGTGGTTTACACACAGTTTGTGTAAAAGTTAACGACGAATTTTTAGAATGGTGTAAGGAGGCTGGTAATGATTTGATAACACCTCACCCTGAATTTGGTTTTCCTGGATTGGTAGATGGAGATAACTGGTGTGTATGTGCCAGTTGGGTTGCGAGAGCTTTAGAGGCGGGAATTGGATGTTCTATATATTTAAAAAAAACTCACGTTAATACTTTAAAGTTAGTGCCAATTGAAACTTTAAAAAAATTTGCAATAGATCTTTCTTAATTACATATTTCCGTACTTAGGTCCACCCCCACCTTCAGGCGTAACCCATGTAATATTTTGTGATGGCTCTTTTATATCACAAGTTTTACAATGAATACAATTTTGAGAATTAATTACAAATTTCTCAACATCATTTTCTTTTTGAATTTCATAAACTCCAACTGGACAATATCTTTGTGCAGGTTCATCGTATTTACCTAAAGTATATTTTATTGGTAAATCTTTGTCTTTAAGTTGAAGATGTACTGGTTGATTTTCAGCATGATTAGTTCCTGTTAAATAAACTGAACTTGTTTTATCAAATGTAATAACATTATCTGGTTTTGGGTAATCTATTTTTGGCATTTCACTTGCTGGTTTTAAAGTTTCATGATCAGCGTGTTTATGTTTAAGTGTGAATGGCAATCTTCCTTTAAATAAAATTTGATCAATCCCTGTAAATATTATTCCAAGAATTAAACCCCAACTAAAGCTAGGTTTAACATTTCTAGCCTCATATAACTCTTTATAAACCCAACTTTTTTTAAATTTTTCCTCATAATAAGATAATTCTTTGCTTGATTTTATGTGATCAATAATAGTTTCCGCTGCAATCATTCCACTTTTCATTGCAGTATGTGATCCTTTAATTTTTGGCATATTTAATGTACCAGCATCACAACCAACTAATAATGCACCTGGCATAAACATCTTAGGTAGACTTTGAAAACCTCCCTCTATTAATGCTCTTGCTCCGTATGATATTCTTTTACCACCTTCTAATATTGATCTAATCGCAGGATGAGTTTTAAACTTTTGAAATTCGTCAAATGGTGAAAGATGTGGATTTTTATAATCAAGACCAATGACATATCCTAAAAATATTTGTTTATTTTCAGCATGATAAACAAAGCTTCCCCCGTAGGTGCTATTATCTAATGGCCAACCTGCAGTATGCATCACTAGACCTTCGTCGTGATTTTCTTCTTTTAATTCCCAAATTTCTTTAAATCCTATTCCATACTGTTGTGGATCTTTTCCTTTATCTAAATCAAATTTTTTGATTAATTCTTTACCCAAATGTCCTCTACACCCTTCTGCAAAAACTGTAACTTTTGCGTGAAGTTCCATTCCTGGTTCATAACTATCTTTTTTATTACCTTCTTTATCTAAACCCATATCTTGAGTTGCTACACCCTTAACAGAACCATCTTCATTATATAAAACTTCACTTGCAGGAAAACCTGGGAATATTTCAACTCCAAGAGCTTCAGCTTGTTCTGCTAACCACCTGCATAGATTAGCTAGACTAATAATATAATTGTTATGATTTTGTTGTACTTTAGGTAATAACCAAGTTGGCCAACTAATTTTTTTTGTCTTTCCTAGAAATAGAAACTTTTCTTTGTTAACTTTTGTTTTAATTGGTGGATTAAGATCTTTCCAATTTGGCAATAGTTCATCTAAGGCTCGCGTTTCAAACACGTTCCCGGATAAAATATGTGCACCTATTTCAGATGCTTTTTCTAAAAGGCAGACATTAATATCTGGATTTAACTGCTTTAATTTTATTGCAGTTGAAAGTCCCGATGGTCCGCCACCTACGACTACTACATCGTATTCCATCACTTCTCTGGACATACTAATTTCTTACAGTATTTGTTATTTTTGTATAGTGTTTAATTTGTTCAGTTCCTCTAAGAATTGAGGAAGTGCTTCGAATAAATCAGCTTCTAGGCCGTAATCTGCGACACTAAAAATAGGTGCTTCACCATCTTTATTTATAGCAACAATAACTTTACTTTCTTTCATTCCTGCTAAATGTTGAATGGCTCCAGAAATTCCAACTGCTATATAAAGATCAGGTACAACAACTTTTCCTGTTTGTCCTACTTGATGTTCGTTTGTAATATATCCAGCATCAACCGCAGCTCTTGAAGCTCCTATTGCAGCATTTAATTTATCCGCTACATCAGTTATTAATTTGAAATTTTCTCCGCTTTGCAAGCCTCTACCACCTGAAATTACAATTCTAGCTGTACCTAATTCAGGTCTATCTGATTTGATTTCTTCTCTATTAATAAATTTCGTATTTTCAGTTTGGTCTGCTGCATCTATTTTTTCTATTTCGGCAGATCCTCCAGTTGTTTCAGCCGCTTCAAATGATGTTGGTCTTATAGTAACACATTTTTTTTCATCGTTACTTTTAACTGTAGCAAATGCATTTCCAGCATAAATTGGTCTTAAAAAGGTATCAGGAGATATAACTTTTATAATATCACTTACTTGTGAAATATCTAATAATGCTGCAACTCGTGGCATAAGGTTTTTTCCAAATGTATTTGCTGAGCAAATAATATGTGAATATTTATCAGCGTGTTTTAAAATTGCTGCAGTATAATTCTCAGCAATATAATTTTCATAAATTTCATGATCTATATGAAGAACTTTTTTTACTAAAGGAATTTCAGACAAAGATTTTGCAACATCATCTGCCTTACTTCCAATTAACAAAACATGAAGATCTTGATCTATTTGTGATGAAGCTGTGATCGCATTTAAAGTAAATGGTTTTACTTCTTTGTTGTTATGCTCTGCTATTAATAAAACTGACATTAAATTACCTTAGCCTCATTTTTTAATTTTTGTACCAATTCCTCAACACTTGCAACTTTAATACCCGCTTTTCTTTTTGGCGGTTCTTCGATCTTAATATGTTCTATTCTAGGGTTTGTATCAACTCCTAGATCTGACGCATTAATCTGTTCAATAGGTTTTTTCTTAGCCTTCATGATATTTGGCAGTGACGCATATCTTGGCTCATTTAATCTTAAATCACATGTAACAATAGCTGGTGTATTAACTTCAATTGTTTCTAAACCCTCATCAACTTCTCTAGTCACTTGTAATGATTTATCGTTTACTTCTATTTTTGAGGCAAAAGTTGCTTGTGGCCAATTTAAATGTGCTGCTAACATTTGGCCTGTTTGATTACAGTCATCATCAATTGCTTGTTTACCCATAAAAACTAAGTCTGGATTTTCTTTTTCAACAATTTTTTTTAAAATTTTAGAAACAGCTAGAGGCTCAATGTTGCCATCAACCTTTACATGAATTCCTCTATCCGCTCCTACTGCTAAAGCTTTTCTAACTGTTTCTTGAGCTTTCTCTTCACCAACAGTAACTGCTATTATTTCTGTTGCTTTACCTGACTCTTTTATTTTTACAGCTTCCTCAATAGCATTATCATCTGGTGGGTTTGTAGACATTTTAACGTTATCGGTAACAACCCCACTACCGTCCTCTTTAACTCTAATTTGGACGTTATAATCAATAACTCTTTTTACAGCGACTAAAATTTTCATTAAGCTCTCAATAATTTATTTTCTGCATCATAAGGACTTTCTTCTAAAATTGTTGCCTCATGCATTTTACCAAGTATATCAATCCTTAGTTTTTGTCCAACATTTGCTAACTCAGGTTTAACCATTCCTAGTGCGATAGATTTTCCTAGTCTAAATCCAAAATCACCACCAGTTGCACGTCCTACAACACTTCCATTTTCATAAATTGGGTTATTTCCTAATACATCTGCATCGTTAGTTTCGTGAACCTCTAGAGTTACAAGCTTGTTATCAAAGCCTTTTTCTCTCCATTTATTTAAGGCATCAAGTCCAATAAAACTTCCTTTGTTTGGATGAATAAATCTATCTAATCCACTTTCGTAAGGTGAATACTCAATTGATAATTCAGTTCCTACTAGTTTGTAGGATTTTTCAACTCTTAAACTGTTCATTGCTCTTATACCATAAGGTTTTAAACCTAAGTCTTGACCTGCGTCTATAAGTTTATCGAAAATATGATTTTGATATTCAATAGGATGATGAAGTTCCCATCCTAGCTCTCCCACAAAATTAACTCTCATTGCATTTACTGGTGCAAAGCCAACATCAACTTGCTTTGCGCTTAACCATTTAAAATTTTCATTTGAAAAATCATCATTTGACACCCTTTGCATTAATTCTCTTGCTTTCGGTCCTGATACTACAAGTACACCTTTACTATTTGTTAAGTTCTCAAATTGAACTGATCCATCTTTTGGCATCCAGCCAAATATCCAATCGTGATCCAATCTTTGGTAAGCCCCGGCAGAAACAAGATAAAAACTATTTTCTGACTCTCTCATAATTGTAAATTCTGAATGAACACCGCCTTTGGTATTTAATGCGTGACATAAATTAATTCTACCTACTTTTTTTGGTAATTTATTAGCTACCAACTTATCTAAAAATTCTTCAGCTCCAGGTCCTTTAATTCTGCATTTAGCAAATGCGGTCATATCTAGCAGTCCAACATTTTCTTTTACATTTTTGCACTCTTTTTCAACTGCTTTGAACCAATTAGATCTTCTAAATGACCAATCATCCTTTTGTTCCATGCCGTCAGTTGCAAAAAAGTTTGGTCTTTCCCATCCAAATTTTTGACCAAAAACTGCGCCAAGATTTTTCATTCTGTCATAACACGGGGCTGTTCTTAAAGGTCTTGCAGCTGGTCTTTCTTCATCTGGAAAGTGAGTTATAAATACATGACTGTAAGCTTCTTCATTCTTCTCTTTAAGATATGATTTTGAGCAATAATCTCCATATCTTCTTGGTTCTACTCCAAGCATATCAATTGTAGGTTCACCATCAACAATCCACTCTGCTAATTGCCATCCGGCTCCACCGGCTGCTGTAATTCCAAAACTATGACCTTCATTAATCCAAAAGTTCTTTAATCCCCATGCTGGACCAACTATCGGATTTCCATCTGGAGTATAGCAAATAGCACCGTTGTAAACTTTTTTAACACCTACCTCTCCAAATGCTGGAACTCTATGAATAGCTCCTTCAATATGAGGAGCAAGTCTATCTAGATCCTCTTGGAAAAGTTCATACTCAGATTCCTTTGAAGGACCATCTACATAACAAGCAGGTGCCCCATCTTCATATGGTCCTAAAATTAAACCACCTGCTTCCTCTCTCATGTACCATCTGCTATCACTATCTCTTAAAACTCCCATCTCAGGAAGACCTTCCTTTTTTCTTTTTAGAATTTCTGGGTGTGGTTCTGTTACAATGTATTGATGTTCAACTGGTATTACTGGAATATCTAAACCAACCATCTTACCAGTTTGTCTAGCAAAATTTCCTGAACATGAAATTACATGTTCACATTCTATAGATCCTTTATCTGTTTCAACAACCCATCCATCCTTATTCTGTTTCATTGCAAGAACTGTAGTATTTCTATAAATCTCAGCACCTCTATTTCTTGCGCCAGTTGCTAATGCTTGCGTTAAATCAGCTGGTTGAATGTATCCATCTTCGGGATGTTGTATTGCTCCAATTAAATCCTTTGTATTACACAAAGGCCAAATTTCTTTTACTTGATCTGGTGTTAGAAATTTTACATCTACTCCGATAGTTTTTGCAACTCCAGCATATTGATGATACTCATCCATTCTATCTTTGTTGTCTGCTAATCTGATATTTGAAACAACACTGAACCCGACGTTTTTGCCTGTTTCTTCCTCTAAACTTTTATAAAGATTAACTGCATATTTATGTAACTGGCCAACTGAGTAACTCATGTTAAATAATGGAAGTAATCCAGCTGCATGCCATGTTGAACCTGATGTCAATTCTTTTCTTTCAATCAAAACAACATCAGACCAGCCTTTTTTAGCTAAGTGATACAGAGCACTAACACCAACAACTCCTCCACCTACTACTACAACTTTTGCTTTTGATTTCATCATGCGATTTTTACTAAATTTTTTCTATAAACTAAACATAATTCTAATAGGGATAATCATCATCATCGTCATCTCTCCAACCCATTTGGTACATTAAATATGCAGCAGTTATGACACTAAAAACTCCTGCGGCCATACCAAAATTTACTCCCATCTCTTGCCCAAAATAATACCACCCTATTTGAGTGGCGCCAATTGGTGGGATACAAAGTATTGCCATAAGTATTGCAATTCGTACTGGAAAACTTGGTTTTTTCATTAAATCGAAGAGCCCATTGGCATTGGTTGAGATACTGCAGTAGTGAGCCAACAATTTTTTAAAATTCCATCAACTTCATATTTTTCAACTTGCCATTTAAATTTGTAATACTTTTTGTCTTTGTCCATAATGGTCACTTCAAAAGTTGAAACACCTTTTGATTTATAAACTTCTACAATTTCATAATTTTTGTGGTTTAAAAGCATTGAATAAGAATCGGTCTTAATCATGTTTTTAAATCTCTCAATAGGTCCTGTTACTCTTTGATTGTTTGGGTGAGCAAAAAACCAGGTTTGAATGATACCACTGTCTTTTTCAGGACTATCGTTCCTCATTAAAGCATTGAGTTGTATCTCAATAACTTCTCTGGGCTTTATTTCTGGATTTGGTTTTCTTATCTCAGCAGATAATTCATTTAAAGAAAAAACTAATAGAAAGAAGATGCTATATATTGCTGGCTGTATTTTTAACATCTTCCAAAAATTTAATTCTTTTTTCATTTGAGACAAATGGTACAGCAAAATATCGTTTATAGGTAATGTCATAAATACCACACTTATTAAAAATACCTTTTTTAATTCTTCTAAGCGGTAAATTTAAAAAAAAATCCGATATTGAAAATCTTGGAGAGCCGTATGTGCAGAAAATAATAGCTTTTTTACTTTTTAGTTTTCCTACAGCATAACCATGGTTGCCGATAAGTTTCTTAAAAGAAAAAGCCCAAGGTGGTGCTAACACTTTATCTATCCAACCCTCTAATATTGCTGGCATTCTATAGTTCCAAATAGGTGCTACAAGGACAATTAAATCAGTTTCATCTATTTTTTTTCTATGATCTAAAACTACTTCGTCGGCCTTTTCGCCAGCATATACTGGGTTAAACTTTTCTTTATATAAATCTATACATTGTACTGAATGACCTTTTTCTTCTGCTGATTTTATAAAAGTATTTTTGATTGCTGAATTGAAAGATTTTTCATTATAATGGCCATAAACCAAAAATACTTTTTTCATTAATCTTTAAGAACTGGAAAAACTGGATTAGATTTTTGAAAAAGTTTTTGATATTCCTGCTTTATGCATCTATTAGAAATAAATTCAATATTTTCTTTATCAGCGATCGCTTTAGCCTCATCACTATGAATTCCATATTGTAACCATAAAACTTTAGTTCCTTTTTGAATTGCTTGTTTTGCAATACCCTCTGCCTCATTTGAAGGTCTAAAAACATCAACTATATCGATCTCTTCTTTAACATTATCCAAGCTTTCAACTATTGGTTCACCATTTACAATTTCACCTACAGCAAAAGGGTTTATAGGTATCACTTTATAACCAAAGTTTTGCATATACTTCATGACTACGTTTGCAGGTTTTCTTTTAAGATTTTTTTTATCTTCCCCTTTTTTCTCAGAACTTACGCCAATCATTGCAATGACTTTTGATTTTCTTAAAATGGATTTAATTTGATCGTTGTTCATAATTTAAATTAAAAATAATTATTATTTATTTTTCCAGTTAGGTTTTCTTTTTTGTAAAAAAGCTGATATTCCCTCATTTGCATCTTGTGAAGCCATATTTAAAGTCATCATTTTACTCGTAAATTTGTATGCATCTCCTAATGGCATTTCTAATTGTTTGTAGAAAGCTTGTTTACCAATTTTAATTGTTAAATTTGATTTTGAAGAAATGGTTTTTGCAATTTTTAAAACTTCTGAATTAAGTTTTTTGCTTGAAAAACAATCATTAATTAAACCAATATCTTTTGCATATTTAGCATTTATTGGCTCTCCAGTTAAAAGCATCTTCATCATGATTTTACGAGTTACTTTTCTACTCACAGCAACCATCGGAGTACTGCAGAAAAGTCCTATATTTACTCCTGGTGTTGCAAAGGTGGCATTTGTTGTACTGTAAGCAAGGTCACAACTTGCGGCTAACTGACATCCAGCTGCATAAGCTGCACCATGTACTTTTGCAATAACAGGCTTCTTTCCTTCAACAATTTTCATCATTAATTTTGAGCAAAGATTAAATAATTTTAAGTGATTTAATCTATTTTTAATTCCACCAACCTCTTTAAGATTATGGCCGGCGCTGAATCCTTTACCTGATCCCTCTAATATTATTACTCTTGTATTATCATCCTTATCTAATCGAGTAAAAGTATTCAAAAGATCCCTTAAAGTTTTAAATGAAAGTGAATTATAAGTTTTAGGATCATTAATTATTACATTTGTAATTCCGTTTCCTAATTTTTTTGTTTTTACATTCATATTGTAATTATTTTAACTCACCATCTTCACGCATTTTAGCTCTAATTTTTGTGGCAGAAATTTTTTGTATTTCTTCAGACAATACTATCTCCTCAATTTTGTAACCAACTCCTCTCCCATAACAAATATTTGTAATATTTGGCACCATCATTATTTTAAATCTTCCTTCAAATTCAGGATTTAATTTATTTTCAATATTTTTTTTTACCGTTTCAAAGTCGAATGGATTGTCATCAACTCCTTGAACGTCTCTTATTTGAATACACACTTGACCGGTCTTTTTGATGATCTCTTTAAATAAAGTATAGTGACCCTCATGAAATGGCTGCCATCTTCCAAGCATTTGTGCTGTTGGTTTTTTATTATCCCATTCATAACTCATTATGATATCTCCTTTATTATTTTATCCGCCCAAAACTTAGCATCTTGAGTAGTTACATGAAAATCATATTTTTCTGGTTTGACAAACATTTGATTAGTATCGTCAAACCTTCCTTCTTTAATCGTGTCTACCCAAATAACAAAATCTGCAGGGAATAAACTTCTCGCTTCTGGAGTTGGGCAAATAAAATCTGCCACAACATAATTTCCTTGATTTTTCAGCTTTAAAGCAAAGTCTGCCATTCTTTTAGCTTGTCTTTTTCTACCCTCCTCAGAAAAATCCCAATCATTTGCTTCTTTTCTAACTTCGTCAGCATTTAATCTTTTTGCATTCAGTTTTGGAGCAAGTTCTTCTGCCAATGTTGTTTTGCCAGCCCCAGGCAAACCCATAATTAAAACTATTTTCATTAAATTTGTTCTAAAGGATGATGAGACATTAATTCTAATCCATTTTCGCCAACTAAATATTGTTGTTCTAATTTCACTCCCTCATGACCTCCAACTTCGCCGATATAACTTTCTAGGGTAATTGTCATATTTTTTTGAAATATACCGCTTCTTTCTCCACCATCAGTCGGATATCTAATTGCTGGCCACTCATCACATAAACCTATTCCATGAAGCATGACTGAATATCTATTTCCGTAATATTTTTCAGGAAGTATCCATGCCTTTTCAGTAAATTCTCTAAATGATACTCCATCTTTAATTAATCTTGAATTATAGTCAATCTGCTCAACTGCTGTTGAATAAATTTTTTTTTGATGTTCATTAAATTTATTTCCACAAACAAAAGCTCTAGAAATATCTGCACAATATCCATAAGGGCCTACCATATCTGTATCAAAGGATACGATCTCACCATCTTGAATAATCTTATTACTACTTTCTTGCATCCAAGGATTGGTTCTAGATCCTGAAGATAATATTCTACACTCTATCCACTCTCCACCATTTTCAATGTTCGTTTTATGTAAAATCGACCATAACTCATCTTCAGTAATTCCTGATTTCAAATAATCTCTCATTTTAATTATTCCAATATCAGCAACATCTAAAGCTGCTCGCATGCATTTAATTTCTTCAGACGATTTAATAACTCTAGCCTGTTCAAGTATTTTTTTCGCTTCTAAAACTTGAATTCCTTTTTTATTAAGCTCATTTACGGCTGGACCATTGATTACATCAATTGCGATTTTTTTACTTTTAAAATAAGAGTTAGATAAATCATTTACTTCATTGACCCATTTTTTAAGTTGCAACTCTGATTGGTCACCATTGCTAAAATAATCCCAAGTAATTGCTGGTCTTATTTCATCTATTAAATTGAGACCTTTAGATAATATTTCACAGTTAAAATATTCATACAATATTGTTGGACCATCAACAGAGATAAAACAATATCTTGTAAGATTATGCATATTATAAACACTCATATTCACAGTATCTAATGCATACCTTACATTTACTGGATCAAATAAAATACATGCCTCTATATTATTTTTCTTTAATTCATTTCTTAATCTGTCAAGTCTATAAGATCTAAGTTCGTCAAAATCTATTTCATCTTCTCTTAATCTTTTTTTTGAAATATATTTCTTAATTGGTTGGTTTTCTGAAAGAATTTTTCTGTTAAACTTCATCTCTATAACATCTGTACACCAACTCCTGTTTTTGGATAGGTGTATAAATTATAATTTGCACAAAGCTCATCTCCTGGTTTCAAATCTTTTATTGAAACCATAAAAAAATATTTTGCGTCTGGTTTCTCTCTTAAATTATAATACATGTTTTCTAAATTATCATCATTTTCGTTAAATTTTTTTGCTTTTGCGGTAGGATCAATTGGATCACCAAATTTTAATGTAGGTAAAATATTTGATACCATTCTTTGAACTGTAGGATTGTCAGAATGATTATAAAAACCACCTAATGGAGTTCTTATATATTTATTTTCAAACTGCTCATCTCTTATGTGAGTAATTCCGATAAAAGTATTAGCTTTAATTTCTTTGGTTGCGAATAATCCCAAACCTTCGATTGGTGAACTTTTTATTGTTAATGCATCTGGTAAAGGTCTGTACATATATTTCGCACTTTCTACACAATGTGAGTTGCCACCCACTTGTGAAATTGATGTGTTGGATTATCCATATCAGGAGAAAAATTTCCACCATTATATGCATGTGAGTTGCGGCCTAATTGCATTCTTTGAATTATACCAACATCTTCTTTTTGAATATCTTCCCACAATTTATGATTTTGTTTTCTTAATGAATTAAATTCTAATGATTTTGCGGCTTTTTCACCTACATAATATATTTCCATGTGCTCTAAAGTTTTTTTATGACTAATGGGTTCTAACCAATATGCGTAGAAATGATCTTTATGTATACCTAACATAACATTGGGAAACAAAGCTACATACTCTGCAATATTTTCTTTTTCTTTGGGCCAGTTAGGAAAGCAAGGAAATTTTTTCTTACCTTTAAATTTTGGATTATAAACAACTGTGCCTTGGCCTGCAAAGCGGTTTGGTAATCCTTGAATATGATAGTGATCTTCTATTTTTGAATAGGAGTTTAAACCTGGATGAACCCATGGCAAATGATAACTTTCACAATAATTCTCAATTGCAAATTTCCAATTACATTTTGCATTTAATTTAAAATAACCAAAATCTTTTGCATGATTAATTAATTTCCTATCTTTTATCTTCCAAAATTTAGCCCACCTATCACTTAAGGGTTTAATATATTTTTCAAATGGAATTTCGTTGTTGCTGATATTAACAAAAATTAAATCTAACCAAACATATGATCTTATTTCTTTTAAATTGTTTTTATCTTTTTTAAATTTCGGGCTACTATGTTGGTTCATCCCGCCTATATGAGGTGTTGCAATTAGATTTCCATCTGATGTGTATGACCATGAATGATAAGGACATCTAATAACATTTCTAATATTGCCTTTTTTGCTTACTAGCTTTACTCCTCTATGACTACAGACATTATGAAAAACTTTTATCTGATTTTTTTTATTCCTTACTAAAAATAATGGCAGTCCTAACAAGTTAAATGGTTTTACATCACCGATATTTGGCAAAGAACTTGCTACTCCTATTACAGTCCATTTATTTTCAAATATTTTCTCTCGTTCTATTAAAGTGTAATCTTTACTTGTATAACATTCGTTGGGAAGTCCATGGGCTTTAGAAATTGGTCTCTTAACTATATCTAATTTTTTTTTATCTATAATTTTATAAATTGCTGACATTTTATTTTGTCACTTCATATAGACCAAGCCATGCATTTACATCTTTACTAGCAATATAATCAGATTTAAAAAACTCTATTTCTTTCCATTTATTTTCATTTTTTAATTGTTTAATTTTTTTATCAAATCCATATTCCTCATATATTCCCTCATTAATAGTGAAACAAATTAGACCTTTGTTTTTAGTAATTCTAATAAACTCATCTAACGCAGGTGGTTTTACATGTCCAAAAGTAAATGTGCCCACACACATTAAAGCATCATATTGATCATCCTTTTCATTTATTGGTTTGTTTAAATCAACTTTATCTAATTTTTTATAAAGATTGTTTGGAACTAAATCTAAAAGTTTTTGGGATAGATCGGCGCCAAAAAAATTAGTGAAACCATACTTTCTTAATTCAACACCAACCAATCCAGTTCCACATCCAGCATCATAAATATTAATATCTTTTTCTTTTTGATGTTTATTGAAAACTTCTACCGTTTCCTTTGGGCCAGTATAATTCCATTCAACCATATCTTTATCATATTTATTATCCAGACCCCATTCGTCATAAAAATCCATGACCTCTTTTGTTTCTTTTAATTTATAAATTGGAACTTTGTTACCTACATCCTTTTGGGCCATTACCCTCTCATTTTTTCTCCACTTGGATCATAAAGTGGTTCTTTGATAATTGAACAATTGAATAAATCACCATTAATTTCTACTTGTATTCCATCTTCAGATGATAAATTTTTTTGATCTAGATATGAAAAAGCAACACTTTTATTTACAAAATGTGCAAATCCACCAGAAGTTATATACCCAATGCTATTATCTCCCTTCATTACTGCTTCATTGTTTGTGACATCTATGTCGTTTGTTTGAATTATTAAAGGAACTAATCTATTCGAGCTATTGTCTTGTTTAGCTTTTTCTTTACCAATAAATTCTTTGTTCCAATTAATGAAACTTTCTAATCCAGTTTCTTTAGCAGTAAAATCAGGTCGATAGTCTAAAGTCCACGCACCCCAATTTTTCTCTAGTCTCATAGACATTAAAGCTCTTCCACCAAAAGGTTTAATACCAAATTCTTTTCCCGCCTCCATTAACTCCTCATAAAGTTTAATTTGGAAATGTGGCGCAACATATATTTCATAACCAAGTTCACCCGTGAATGAAATTCGGTTTATAATTGCCGGAACACCTCCAACAAACATTCTTCTTGAATCTCTAAATCTAAATTTTTCATTAGATACATCGTCTCTAACTATTTTTTCTAAAACTTTTCTCGAATTAGGTCCTGCTATAGATATTCCATGAAATTCATCTGATCTATTTTTATATTCAACATTGAATTTATCTAAATGGCTTTCAAACCAACGTCTATGCATTTCTTGAGCTGCACCTGAACCAAAAACCATAAATTCGTTTTCATCAAGGCATGAAACTGTAAGATCGCCACATAATTTTCCTCTATAAGATAACATTGGAGATAACGATATTCTTCCAGGATTTGGAAGCTTACCTGCCATAATATGATCTAAAAATTTTCTTGCATCTTTTCCTTTAAATTGATGTTTTGAAAAATTAGCAACTTCAATAAAACCAACATTTTCTCTTACATTAATAACTTCTTTGGAGACATAATTATGCGATCTAGATCTTTTTATAGTTGGCTCTTCGTATGCATCTTTTTTATCATTTGCAAACCACAAAACATTTTCTAAACCAAAGCTGTCTCCCATAACCGCTCCTTGTTCTACAAACCGATCATAAAGAGCTGTTGTTTTTTGTTTTCTTCCTTTTGGTAAAGTTTCATTTGGAAATGTCATAATAAATCTTCGTTCATAATTTTCAGAAGATTTAATTGTTCCGTATTGAGGTGATGCATAATCTCCAAATCTTGCAACATCCATTGCCCAAACATCTATTGATGGTTCTCCGTCAATTATCCATTCAGCAATACATTTTCCAACTCCTCCTCCTTGACAAAAACCAGCCATTACACCCACTGCTACCCAATAATTTTTCATTCCGGGAACAGGACCAATTAATGGTGATCCATCAGGTCCAAAAGTAAAAGGCCCATTTACAATATTTTTAATTCCTGCCTTTTCTAACGCTGGCATTCTTTCAAAACCTATTGCTAATCTATCTTGAATATTATCTAGTTTTGGTTCTAATAACTCATGACCAAAATTCATAGGTGTTCCTTCAACCTTCCATGGTGTTGATTTTGGTTCATAAGTTCCAAGAAGCATTCCTTTTCCTTCTTGTCTAAAATAAATGTTACCTTCAAAATCAGTTCCAATAGGAATTCTTTGATCACCCATTGCTTCAATTTCTGGAATAGCTTCAGTGATTAAGTAGTGATGCTCCATTGGTTGAACTGGTAGATTAATTCCTGCAAGCTGCCCAACTTCTCTTGCCCATAAACCTCCAGCGTTAATAACTATTTCTGCTTTTATATTACCCTTGTCAGTTATCACATCCCAAGTTCCATCCTCTTTTTGTTTTGTGTCTTTTACAACTGTATGTGTATAATATTTTCCACCATGAACTTTTGCTGCTTTTGCAAAAGCATAAGTTACGCCCGATGGATCTACTTCCCCATCAATAGGGTCCCATAATGCCAGAAGGTATCTTGATGGATCAATTAAAGGATTTTTCTTTTTTACTTCCTCTAAAGAAACAAACTCTTGGTCAAGACCCATATATCTTGCTTTAGACCTCTCTCTTTTTAAATAATCCGCCCAAACATCATTTGAAGCCAAATAAAATCCCCCACTTGATTTGAATCCAACTGAATGGCCAGACTCTTTTTCAATTTCTTTGTACAATCCGATTGTATAAGCCATCATTCTAGAAATATTTGGATCAGATGAAATCACATGTACATTTCCAGCTGCATGCCAAGAGGATCCAGATGTGAGTTCATTTCTTTCAAGAAGAATACAATCTTTTAAACCAAACTTTGATAGATGATAAAGAATGGAACAGCCTACTACGCCACCACCTATGATGACTACTTTTGCATGATTTTGCATGTTAGTATTTTATTTCTTTATTTACGTCTTTCAATGTCTTGTCTGTCCCATGGTGAAAATGTTTAGTCATATCTGGCATGTACTTCATGGCAATTGGTTTTTTACCAACTGCAACAGCCATTTGTCTAACATGATGAGCTTCAGCACCACAACAAATACCGATTAAATTAATTTTTTCTTTAAGACATTCTTTTGCAAATTCAGCCATTTCAAATCTGTTACAATATAAATTATCTAGAGCAACAGGGAATGCATTTCCTCCAGGAATGCAGTCACATCCGTGATCTGTTTGATTCAAAAATCCTGGTTCTTCCTCTGTTGTTCTATATGGAACAGGAAGACCTGCAACATGACAGGAAACTTTTTTTCTTATTTTTTTTAAAAGTTTCATGGTCATTTCTGGACCTCTGTAACAATTCAAACCAACAACATCAGCACCAAGATCTTCAATTATTTTACATGCATCTTCAGCAGTGTGGCCATCTCTTGTCAAATCACCACGAGGTATTGCATAATTGGCAACTGCAATCAAACCTTCATCCTTAATTGCTTTTAAAGCTATCTTCATTTCATCTACCCAATTAATTGTTTCTGCGACTACAAAGTCAACTCCTGC